>RPQK01000128.1 GCA_003819755.1 Acidobacteriota bacterium
GCGGTTGTTGCTCTAAGCTATTGATTCGATACGTATTACAGCAACTCGCAACATAACTATAGAAACCTGACCGCAAAGCGACCCAGGTCCGTAGGACTGACACGTGTTTCGCGGGCTCGACTGCACACGTGTCAGTCCTACGGACCTGGGTCGCTTTGCGGTCCGGTTTCTATAGTTATGTTGCGAGTTGCTGTAATACGTATCGAATCAATAGCTTAGAGCAACAACCGCCAAATACCGTCCAAATTATGGCAAGTAAATAATTTAGGTCAGTTTGGGCGGCGCAACTGAGAACATTTTTTTGAGGCTGCAGACAGACGTCCAAGCGGAATTGTCTGAAGTCTACAGGGCTTCCAAGAAGGCCAGTAGACTTGGCGAAAGAGTCTGATCCGACCCGAACATCGGCTCCTGCCAGGACTTTTCGAACAGGTAGAACTTGCGAAGCGCTTCGCGCTTGACCTCGACCGGAACCTTCTTGTACCGGGTCGTGCTGTTGATCGAGGTGTGGCCCAACCAGTCTTGAATGACGGTGGGGTCCACCCCGGCCAGGAGCAGGTGAGTCGCCGTCGTATATCTCCACAAATGAACGGGATGCAGCTGCTTGTGGCGCAACGAAGGGAGCTCCTGCCGGGTTCGCTCCAGGTAATGTCGGCACAGGGTGTACAGACCCGCTCGGGTTAAACGCGAGCCTCGCTGATTAATGAACAGAAACTCCTGGTAGGCGGCTTGTGGTCGGCGCCGTTCGGATTTCAGGTAGATCTTCAAAAAGGCCAGCGTGGTTTCCCAGAGCGGGACGGTGCGTAGCCTCCGGCCCTTGCCGCACAAGCGCACCTGCCTGGCCTCGAGATCGAGATCGCTCACCCGTAAGGCGCACAATTCCGAGGCCCGCGCGCCGGTGTTATAGAGCAAGCGCAACAGGCACAGATCGCGGTACCCTGCGGAGGCGGTGGGATCGACCGCCCGGAACAGGGCGTCCACTTCGGTCTTGTCCAGGTAATCGAGCGGCCGAGGAACCGTCCTCTTGGCGGGAATGAGCAGGACCTGTTGGCACTGAACGGCGCTTTCCGGCCGCAGCAGGGGCAGCATCCGGAAAAAAGACTTGAGCGCGGCCAGACGGGTATTGCGGGTGGAGGGGCCGTTGCGGCGCTGTTTTTCCAGCCAGACGAGGAACTCGAGCAGAAAGGGGGCTTGGAAGTGCGCCAGCAGGGGATCGGTCTGCTGGGGGAAGCGGCTTTGGTGATAGCGCAGCAACTGGACAAAGGTCTGTTTGTAGCCGGCCAGGGTGTGGGCAGAAACGTCTTTGTGTCCCGGCAGGTAACGGGTGAAGAAATATTCGAGGTAGGGCGCCAGGCGATCGGAATGAGGGACCATGGTTCACCAGTCCAGTCGGTCGAAGCGGCCGGCGAAACGCTTGTCGGCCTCCCGGAGCAGTTCCTCGGTCAGGGGTAAATAGACCTTGGTGTACTCGAAACGGGCATGCCCCATATAGGTCGCCAACAGCGGGAGCTTGGCGTCCAGATCGACCCCCTGCCGATACCAGGCGAGCAGCCGGTGAACCGCAAAGCTGCGGCGCAATTCGTGCAGATGAGGAGTGCCGTAGCGGATTGCCTGCTCCGAACGCCGGGGCTGATAGATCCCCAGCCGGCGCAAAAGGAGGCGGAAATAGTCACTGGCCCGACCGCGCGTGTAAGGTCGTCCTCGGGGAGCCAGCACGAACAAGCGGCCGGTATCGACACGGGGAAACCAACGCCGGCGCAGGTCCACGAGGTTCCTCAGATTCAAGTCGACCCGGCGCCCGAGGGGAAGCAGGCGGTCCTTCCCGAATTTGGAGGGGCGGATCCAGAGCGTGGTGTGCTGGGGGCAGTAATCGTCCACACCCAGATGGACCGCTTCGGAGACCCGCAGGCCGCAGGCGTACAGCAAATGATAAAAGGCGTAATCAGAGAAATTCTGATAGAACCGAACCGGTGTCCGGGCTTGGCGCGCCCGGTCCTGGAGGTGATCGAAAAACCGACGCAAGTCAGCCGGGCAGAAGACGTAAGGATGATAAGGCTCGACCCGAGGCAGGGGCCAAGTGGAAATCAGGTCCTTTTTGAGGCGCCCCACCCGTATCAGGTAATGGCACAGTCCATGGAAAGTGTGTCTGAGGCCGCGCCAGGTGTTCCCAGCCAGCTCTGGAGCTTCCTGCTGCATTTCGAGGGCCCAGTGGACCGGCAGCTCGTCCAACTCCCGAAAGCCGTGCCGCGCCCAGAAACGGTCCAGCCGGCGCAAATCGTAGGACGGGGTCACGGTGGAGTAGCCGAGCCCGGCCAGGTAGTCCAGATATGCGCGCAGGGTGGGGGCCAGAAAGCTCTGAAAGTCAGGGGTAGGCATCAGTAATCCTCGGCGTCGTTGTCCGCCACGTCACGCAGTTGGCGCACATCGATCTTGGTATAAATTTGGGTCGACGTGAAATTGCGGTGCCCGAGCAGTTCCTGCAAGGTGGTAAAGGCCACGCCGGTTTCGAGCAGCGCGCCCGCGAAGCTGTGACGGAGTTGATGGGCCGTCGCCTTAACCCCGGTTTGTCGCAGGCGGTTTCGTATCAGCACGGAGATGCCCCGTGCACGGAGGGGCCGGTAGGGAGGCCGGCGGTGCAGGAAGACTTCGCGATAGGGGCTTTGCCCCCGTTCGTCCCGCAGGTACTCGGCGAGCGCCTGCGTCAGGGGAGCGGACAAGGGCAGGCGCAGCAGGTTGGCGGTCTTGGACTGTTCGACCCACACCATCTGTTCACGCCAGCGCAGGCACTCCAGGCGCAGGCCGGCCAATTCGCCGACGCGCAGACCCAGGCCGGCAGCCAGAAGCAACAAGGCAAAATCACGCTTTCCGCCCGGACGCGTCCGGTCGACACCACGCAGCACGCTCAGGACCTGATCGGCCGAAAGCGCCCGCGGGGTGGAGGCCAGCCAGTGTCGGCGGGGAGAACGCAGCGCCAGGGCCCAATCCCGGTCGACTAGTCCCAGACTGAACAGATAACGCAGGAAACCACGTAGAATGCTTTGCAGAAATTGGACACGCTGGAGATAGCGCCAGCGCGCCTGGCGCTCGGGAGGCGGCGGCGGGACCATGCACAGGAGAAAACGATCCAGGTGCTCGCAGGTCAGCCCGTCCCACTGGGTCAGATGCTGTTCCGTCACAAAGCCCGCGAACCGGTCCAGACATCGGGAAATCGCCGCCAGTCGGCTGGCCGACAGGCCCCGGTGTTGGCGGCAGAAGTCGATGTAGTCCGGGATCTCGGCCCAGCCGGGTGGTGGCGATCCGACCGTCTGGCCAGGTTTCGGGTCACTCATCTTCGGGCTCTCCCAGGCGGCCGAGCAGGTCGTGAAGACTTTGCCAACCGCGGCGCTCGGGCCGGTCCGCAGCTGGTGCCGTCCCCCTGGTGTCGGTTTCCCAGCCGGAGCAGTACCGGCCTGGCGGCAGAGGTCTGGCGGGAAGGGCCAGGACCTGGTAGACACCGTTCTCGAAAGCGATCAGATCACGGGCGGTCAGCTGCGCGCGGGCTCCGGCCAATTCGTGAGGGAAACGGACCTCCAGGATCTCGCTCAGACGTTGATCCGAGTAGAAGCTCACCCCGTCTCGGTTCGAGACGGCGATCAGCACGAAATACAGGAGTTTCTCCAGCTGGTCCAGTCCCTCGTCAAAGCCTTCTCGAAGGAACCGGTGATCGATCCAGCTGAAAGAGCCTCGGATGCGGCGAATCCGATCCGGGCGGGGGGGCCGGGGCACTGGCTTGCTCATATCTACCATCAACATAGAGCGTCGAGGCCGCCAGGAACCATCGAAACTTGTGTCACTCACACGGTAATCGTCGAGGAAGTCTCGTTTTTGCAGAGTCTTACGAAGATCTAACGACTTGTGTAACTCACTGAGTAATCGCCAGAGAACGGCTTTGTTTACTGATAGTTACGCGCAGATCACAACTTGTGTAACTCACTGGGGCGTTCTCTCTTTCGGCCCGGCGCTGGCGCCAGGCGCGCATATAGGAGGCATGACGGGCGGCGTAATCGGGATGGTTCTCGCGATAGCGATGCTGGTCCTGCGCGCGGCTGCCATGGATTTCCTTCTGCTGAGCGTAGCCACCACGAAAGTAGTCCGGATGCTTGCGCCGCCACCGCCGGTCGTACTCCCGTTTGTGTTGCTGCCGGCACGCCTCGCGGCCGCAGGTCCGTTGTCGATCTCCGACTCGAGGATCGGCCACAAACAGGCGCCTACAACGCGGACACCTCCGTCTCTCCCCCATGCAAGCCCTCCCGCTAACCAAGCAAGAGGGTCATGCAAGCAGAGACGGCGGAGGACAATCAAGCCACGCTTTCAGAAAGTACAAGAGCTGGAATGAGCAACCTCCTGGCGCAGACACGAGGGCGTACGAAAAGGCCGGGCCGAACGCAAGAAAAAGGGAAAGGCATCAAACCTCTTGAAGAAGGAAAAGAAGAAGATCCCAAGCAAAAACTCAGAACATTACTAAACTCGCAACATAACTATAGACGTGCCGGTCCTACGGACCTGAAGACATGCCGCGCGCACTCTATGACGATGTCGGTTCCGCCCCAATTTATGGGTAAAGGGCAGGGGTAGGTCGCAAAAACCGCGACCAACCCCTGGGCTCTGCTACGTGACCCCTTCGGGGTGGGCGATCCGTACTTCCTGCCGGCATGCTCACAATAGAGATTGTTCTCACCTCCCATGGGCCTCGGAGCCCTTCTGCCGCCGCACTCCGCACCGGAGTCCCCCTTGCGCGATATCACCCGATAGGTGGGTTCTGCCCCACTCTGCGTGTCGGACAGGCGGCCGGGTGTTTGCAGGAATCCAAGCATACTGGGCGTTAGCCCCGCTCCTACCTCAGGCACGCCTCGTGCAATATCAGCAACTCGAATCCGATTCGTCGAGGTCTATCGTCGAAGCGATTCGTGAGGCATAATAAACAGCTTGCCAACAGCGGCCCGACGTTGGTCGGTACTTCATTCAAGCAAGCGGTAATTGCGGGCCGGAATAAATCTCTAACGGGGAACGGTATGAGTAAAAAGCAAGTCACAATTGATGGCAACGAGGCAGTAGGCATCGTTGCACACAAAACAAACGAGGTGATCGCCATCTATCCGATCACCCCGTCTTCGAACATGGGCGAGCACGCTGATGAAAAGTCGGCGAACGGCGAGAAGAACCTTTGGGGGATCGTCCCGCTCGTGCAGGAGATGCAGAGTGAGGCGGGAGCCGCGGGTGCCGTCCATGGCGCCCTGCAAACCGGCGCCCTGACCACCACTTTCACGGCCTCCCAAGGGCTCCTCCTGATGATTCCGAACATGTTCAAGATCGCCGGCGAGCTCACGGCCACTGTGTTTCACATCGCGGCGCGATCCGTGGCCGCGCACGCCTTGTCGATTTTCGGCGATCACAGCGATGTGATGGCGGTCAGATCGACCGGCTGGGCGCAGTTGGCCTCCGCCTCCGTCCAGGAAACCATGGACAACGCCCTCATAGCCCAGGCGGCCACACTCGAGTCCCGGGTTCCTTTCATCCATTTCTTTGATGGATTCCGGACCTCGCACGAGGTGTCCAAAATCGAGGAACTGGAAGAGTCGGTGATGAGGGACATGCTGCCCGACGACTTGATCCTCGCCCATCGGGCCAGGGCCATGTCACCCGACCGTCCGGTGCTGCGCGGTTCAGCTCAGAATCCGGACGTCTTTTTCCAGAGCCGTGAGGCCTGCAACCCGTACTATATCGCGTGCCCGGACATCGTTCAGAAGACGATGGACAAGTTTGCCGGCTTGACTGGTCGTCACTATCACCTGTTCGACTATGTTGGTGCCCCTGACGCGGACAGACTCGTAGTGATCATGGGCTCCGGCGCGGACATCGCCCACGAGGCGGTCGAGTACCTGGTGGCTCGGGGCGAAAAAGTGGGAGTGCTGAAGGTCAGACTCTATCGGCCGTTCTCCATTGAGCATTTCGTCGACGCCTTGCCCAAGAGCGTGAAGATCATTGCGGCGATGGATCGGACGAAGGAACCGGGGGCCCCGGGTGATCCCCTCTACATGGACGTTGTAAACGCCTTCGTTGAGTCGAACGGCTCCGGCCCCCATCCGAAAGTTATCGGCGGGCGTTACGGCCTCTCCTCCAAGGAGTTCACCGCAGCGATGGTAAAGGGCATTTTCGACGAGATGGCGAAACCGCAGCCCAAGACGCACTTCACAGTCGGCATCGTGGATGACGTCACTCACTCCAGCATCGATTACGATCCGGAGTTCTCGACCGAACCCGACGACGTTGTCCGCGCCATGTTCTTCGGGCTTGGTTCGGACGGCACGGTCAGCGCCAACAAGAACTCGATCAAGATCATTGCCGAAGGGACGCCGAACTACGGCCAGGGCTACTTCGTTTACGACTCGAAGAAAGCGGGCACGCTGACAGTGTCGCACCTGCGCTTCGGGCCACGGCCGATCCGTTCCTCCTATCTCATCAGCCAGGCAAATTTTGCGGCCTGTCACCAGTTCGTGTTCATGGAGAAGTACGACGTCCTTAAGAACCTGGTCGAGGGTGGCACGTTCCTGCTAAATGCCCCTTACGGGCCGGACGAAGTGTGGGACAAGATCCCCCGATCTGCGCAGGAACAGATCATGCGCAAGAAGATAAAGTTCTACGTGATCGATGCCTACGACGTGGGCCGAAAGACCAACATGGGCGTGCGCATCAACACGATCATGCAGACTTGCTTCTTTGCGATCTCGGGAGTGCTACCGCGGGAAGAGGCGATTGCCGCAATTAAGGAATCGATCGTTCACACCTACGGCAAGCGCGGCGAAGAAGTTGTGAAGATGAACTTCAACGCCGTGGATCAGGCCCTGGCCAACATGTATGAGGTCAAGTACCCCTGTAATGCCAGCAGCGAGATCAGCATGCGGCGGCCTGTTCCCGAGGAAGCGCCGGAGTTCGTGCAGAAACTGACGGCGATGATCATCGCTGGCCGCGGTGACGAGTTGCCGGTCAGTGCTTTCCCGGTGGATGGCACTTACCCGACCGGAACGACCCAGTGGGAGCGGCGGAACATCGCCCAGGATATCCCGGTGTGGAACTCGGATATCTGCATCCAGTGCGGAAAATGCGCGATGGTTTGTCCTCACGCGAGCATTCGAATCAAGGTCTACGATTCGCGGTTGCTCGATCAGGCGCCTGCCACGTTTAAATCAGTCAACGCGAAAGACAAGGAGTTTGCGGGGCAGAAGTACACGATCCAGATCGCGCCTGAAGACTGCACCGGCTGTGGAGTATGCGTCGATGTATGCCCGGCCCGTAGCAAGACTGAGACCAAGATCAAGGCCCTTAATATGGCCTTGCAGTTGCCCTTGAGAGAGCCCGAGAGCGAGAACTGGGAGTTCTTCAAGCGGATCCCGGAGGTGGACCGGAGCAAGGTCCGTACGAACCTGGTTCGACAGGCCCAGTTGCTCCAGCCGCTGTTTGAGTTCTCCGGCGCCTGCGCGGGTTGCGGCGAGACGCCTTATCTGAAGCTGATGACCCAGTTGTTCGGCGACCGGGCGGTGTGCGCGAACGCGACCGGGTGCTCCTCGATCTACGGCGGCAACCTGCCGACCACCCCGTACGCCATGAACGCCGACGGGCGCGGCCCGACCTGGAACAACTCGCTGTTCGAAGATGCGGCGGAGTTCGGCCTGGGTTTCCGGCTTTCCATTGACACCCAGGCGGGTTTCGCCCAGCAACTGGTGAAGAACCTGGAGTCAGTCCTCGGAACCGAGCTGGTTGAAGGCCTTCTGAACGCCGTTCAGAAGGACGAGGCGGATATTTACGCCCAACGGGAACGAGTCAAGATCCTGAAGCAGAAGCTCCAGGGAATGCAGACGAGTGAGGCCAGACAACTCCTGGCCATAGCCGACATGCTTGTCAAGAAGAGTGTCTGGATCATCGGAGGTGACGGTTGGGCCTATGACATCGGTTTCGGCGGCCTCGACCACGTGATCGCGTCCGGTAAGAACGTGAATCTTCTGGTGCTTGATACCGAAGTTTACTCCAACACCGGCGGCCAGGCGTCAAAGTCCACGCCGCGCGGCGCAGTCGCCAAGTTTGCCTCAGGCGGCAAGCAGGCTGGGAAGAAGGACCTGGGGCTGATAGCCATGAGCTACGGGAACGTATACGTTGCCAGCGTCGCCTTCGGGGCCAAGGATGAGCACACTCTGAGAGCGTTCCTTGAAGCCGAAGCATACGACGGCCCCTCCCTGATCATTGCCTACTCGCACTGTATTGCGCACGGCATCAACATGGAGACGGCGCTCGAGGAGCAGAAAGCGGCCGTTGATTCGGGTCACTGGCCCCTTTACCGCTACAACCCGCAGTTGGCGGCGGAGGGCAAGAATCCCATGCAGTTGGATTCACGTCCGCCGAAGATCCCGGTCAAGGACTACTGCTATCGCGAAACCCGGTTCAAGATGCTGACAAAGACCAAGCCGGAAGAAGCCAAGCGGCTTATGGAACTGGCTCAGCAGGATGTCGACAACCGAAGGAGCCTGTATGAGTACCTTGCCGGCCGGCCCTTTAGCGCCGAAGGTACGCAGCAGTAGACCACTGTTAATCCTGTAAATCCTGTAATCCTGTCTAAGGTTTTCTGCCAGGATTAAAGGATTTACAGGATTCACGCGAAGGAAGGTACAGTATGGATCTGACTACGACTTACATGGGACTGAAGCTGAAGAACCCCTTGGTTCCCTCGGCGTCGACACTCTCCGAGAAGATCGACAACCTGCGAAAGATGGAGGATTCCGGTGCCGCGGCGGTGGTCTGCTACTCGCTCTTCGAGGAGGAAATAATTCAGGAGAGCCGCGAGTTGAACGACCGCCTGAACCAGGGTACCGAGAGTTTCTTCGAGGCTACGAGTTATTTTCCGGAGCCGGACAAGCTCCTTATCGGTCCGGACTTTTATCTTGAGCATATTCGGAAGGCGAAAGCGGCCGTGGGTATCCCGATCATCGGGAGCTTGAATGGCTGCTCGGAAGGCGGCTGGGTGCAGTACGCGAAGCTGATACAGGACGCCGGTGCGGTCGCGCTCGAACTGAATATCTACTTCATGTCGACCGATGCTGCGAGCCAGAGCGAGCAAATCGAACGCGTTTACCTGGAAATCCTGAAGGCCGTCAAGGCGCAGGTCACGATTCCTGTGGCCGTGAAGCTTAGCCCGTTTTTCAGCGCGATGGCGAGTATGGCGAAGCGTCTGGAACAGGCCGGCGCTGATGGACTGGTCCTTTTCAACCGTTTCTACCAGCCAGACATTGATCTCGAGGCTCTGGAGGTGGTTCCGAATGTCTTGCTGAGCACTCCGCAGGCACTTCGTTTGCCTCTCCGGTGGATCGGCATCCTAAACGGGCGCGTAGGTATCAGCCTGGCAGCGACAAGCGGCATCCATAACGCTGATGACGTTCTGAAACTGATCATGGCTGGCGCTGACGTCACCATGCTCTGTTCCGCGCTCTTCCAGAAAGGTGTCGGACATCTGACCACGGTTCTGAACGAGATGACCCGTTGGATGGAGGAGCATGAGTACGAATCCATCAAACAGATGAAGGGGAGCTTGAGCCAGCGTTCTTCGGCCAACCCCGCTGCTTTTGAAAGGGCCAACTATATGAAGGCCCTGCGGACCTTCCGCGGCTAACCCTGCCTCAGGCACGACCCCGGCCGGACAACGGCCGGGGTGTCTTCTGCACTCGCTTTAATAACCAGATACACGAACGGGGACGGGAAAGGGATCATCGGGCTTTCGACAGCCTGGCAGTCTTGCTGGGTTGGCGAGGCCGTTCGTTCTCGGCTTTGCGCTGCCCCAAATGGTAGCCCATGACGAAGACTGCGATGATGCCGATTACATGAATAAAAATCAAACCGGCAGGCGACATGTCAAACATATTGCAACCAATCTATCACAAGCGTTCGGGCAGCACAGAGCCGGAAGCGCAGCGTTTTTTGATGAGTGACCCGGCCCTGACTCGAAAAGACCTCAAAGACCTCAAAGACCTCAAGGACTAGAGCGAGTCATCGTCTTTGAGGTCCTTGAGGTCCTTTCGAGTCAGGGCCGGGTCACTCAGCGCCGCTACGCTTACGGCACTGTTGTCCTTGAGGTGCTGTCCCCGCCTGCCCCCCGGCAAGCCTCGGCCTTGCTATACTATCAAGGCATCAATTATATGAATAACCGGGGAATTAGACTGGAAACATTACCGGTCTCGCCGGGGGCGACAGAGGCAACCTGCCACCTCCTTGATCGCTTGGAGCGCGACCTGCGACAACGTGTCGAACGACTCGATCCCGAGGCTCAGGGACCCGTAAAGGAAGCCATCCGCGAGGTCGTGGCTCGCTACAGCAGCGTGGTCTGCCAGGAAAAACCGGAGGTCGAGTCGCTGCGCCGTCTTCAGACCGAACTGCAATCGGCAATTGACCGAAACGAGCAGTTCCTGGCGCACATCCTCAAAGATTCCGCCGACGCGATCATCACGGTCGACCCCAAAGGACGGATCATCATCTGGAACAAAGGCGCGGAAAGCATTTTCGGTTACCGCGAGGAGGATATCGTCGGCCATTACATCCAGCGCCTGTTGCCCCCGAGCCGCGAGTATGAGCTGCGCCAGATCGAGGAGCAGACCCGACGCGTTGGAGCCGTGAACAGCCGATTAACCCAGTGGCGCAACCGCGAGGGCAAGACAATCCAGGTTCTTCTAACCAGCACGGCCATCAAAGATGCGGCTGGGGCCTACGCGGGCAGTTCGCTCGTGGTGAAGGACGTGACGCGTCAACGGGAGATGGAAGAGCTGGTGCGCCAGGCCGAACATTTTTCGTCGATCGGCCGACTGGCCGCCGGCCTCGCTCACGAGATCAAGAATCCGCTGGCGGGGATACAAGGAGCGATCGAGGTCATCAAAGACCGCACTTCTGGTGAACTCGAAAACGAAATTCTCTCGGAAGTCCTGTGTGAGGTAGGCCGCATAGACAAGATTGTCCGGGACTTGCTGAACTATGCCAAACCGAAGACACCGGAACTGAAACCTCTATGCCTCGAACCACTGGTCAGGCACGTGATCGGCCTGCTGAAGGAATCCGGCGGGAAGGATGTCCGGTTTGTGGTCGACGGCAAGCCGGGGGCGCGACAAGCGCAGGTTAAGGGCGACGGAAACTACCTCGAGCAGGTTCTCATGAACCTGCTGCTCAATTCCCTGGAGGCGATGAACCGTCGTGGAACCATCCGAGTGTCCTTCAAGGAAGACGAAGATACGCTTCAGGTGCGTGTCCACGATAGTGGGCCGGGTGTTCCAATCGGGATGCAAGGCAAGATTTTTGACCCGTTTTTTACGACGAAACAGACGGGAACTGGTCTTGGACTTTCGATTTGCCAGCGCATAATGCACGAGCACGGCGGCTCGTTGACCCTGGATACGGACGTCAGAAAAGGAGCGGTATTCGTCATGAAACTGCCGCGACATCATCTGCAATGAGTACGAAGACTGTCTTAGTAGTGGACGATGAAAACCTGGTTCGCTGGTCGCTTCGCCAGAAGCTGGAGTCGGCCGGCTATCAGGTCCTGGAAGCCGACAACGCTGCGGCGGCGATGACTCTCTTTCAGGAGAACGGGCCTGATTTGGTGACGCTCGATATCCGCCTCCCGGACGCAAACGGTCTGAAGGTCCTGCTTGACATGAAGCGCCATGCTCCTTCTGTGCCGATTATCATGATTACGGCCTATGGGGCGGTGGATGATGCTGTCAAGGCGCTCCAAATCGGCGCTTACGATTACCTGGAGAAACCGATCAATTTCGAACGCCTCCTCCATTCGCTGGAAAATGCTCTAGAGACAAGTGTTCTGCGGACCGAAGTTGAGCGGAGCAAGAAGGAACAGGCCGAAACCTGGTCAATCGACAACATCGTCGGCAGCTCCGAACCTCTGCGCGAGGTCAAGGAACTGGTGAAGAAGGTTGCCGACAGCGAAGCGAATACCATCCTGATCCAGGGTGAGAGCGGTACCGGCAAAGACATGGTGGCCAAGGCGCTTCACTACCAGAGCCGGAGAGGGCGGCAGCCGTTGATGGTCTTGAACTGCGCCGCCATCCCTGAACAACTCCTCGAGAACGAACTGTTTGGTCATGAACGGGGCGCGTTCACCGACGCGAAGACCATGAAAAAAGGCCTGTTCGAGCTGGCTGACGGAGGTACGGTCTTCTTCGATGAAATCAGCGAGATGTACCTGAACCTCCAGGCTAAACTGCTGCGCGTGCTTGAGGATCAGACGTTCCGGCGGATCGGCGGTATCCGGGACATCAAGACAGATGTCCGCGTCCTGTGCGCCAGCAACAAGGATCTTGAAAAGATGGTTCGCGACGGACAGTTCCGCGAGGATCTCTTCTACCGGTTGTCCGTCATTCCAATTGTGTTGCCCCCGTTGCGTGACCGAAAAGAGGACATACCGATTCTGGTCGATTACTTCGTATCCGACTATAACGTCCGATTCAAAAAATCGATTAAGGGTGTTACCCCGAAAGCCCAAAAGATCCTTCTGAACTATGCCTGGCCGGGCAATGTGCGCGAGTTGAAGAATGTCATCGAACGAGCGGTGATTTTGCAGGACCAGGGCTTCATTGACGTGGACCTGCTTCCTCTGCGCATATCCGAGTTCACTGGCGAACAGTCGGGGCTGCCCGGGCAGGGGACGCTTGCGATCCCGGCTAATGGCATCGATCTCTACCAGGTCGAAAAGGAGCTGATTCGGCAGGCTCTTCTCCGGGCGCGCGGCAATCAGACCCACGCCTCCCGACTCCTCTCGATCAGCCGGGATACCCTCCGCTACAAAATGAAAAAATACGGCCTGGGCAAGC
>RPQK01000129.1 GCA_003819755.1 Acidobacteriota bacterium
AGCTTGAGATGGGCCTGGACTCGATGCTCTTCATCCCTACGGCGCCTCGGCCGCAGCGCCCGGACCATCCCGACCTGCGCGGTTTACCGGTAAGATTTCACCCGAAAGTGAAGACTAAGGAATGGCGGGAACCGGTCAAGGGCGACTTCGACATTCTGCACAAGGAGTACAGCACGCCGGCAGGCAAGCTGACCACCAGTATCCGCCTCTCGGACGACTGGACGCACGGAGAGCACATTCCGTTCGTGGACGATTTTCAGGTTCCCCGTGCGCTCAAGCCCCTGGTCACCGGGCCGGGAGATCTGGCAGCCCTGGCCTACCTGTTGTCCCCTCCTCCCGCGGAGGACGTGGCAAGGTTCACGGAGGAGGCCCATCAGGCCCGCCGTTTCGCCTCGGAGCGGGACGTCCTGCTTGCCGGGGGCTGGGGAGTCGGAGTCGATATGGCCGACTGGCTCTGCGGCATGCAGGAACTGATGGTCCTGACCATCGAGCAGCCGGACTTCGTGACTGAGATCCTCGAGATGATCTATCGCTGGAACAGGCAGAGAATGGAAGTGGTCCTCTCCGCCCCGGTCGACCTTTTTATCCGCCGGGCCTGGTACGAAGGCTGCGATTTCCTCACCCCCGACTTTTACCGCAAGGCAGTCCTGCCAGGTCTTCAAGCGGAGGTCAATCTGGCACATGAAAAAGGCGCGAAGTTCGGCTACATCTGCTCGAGCGGAGCCGGGCCGTTGCTCGATTGCTTCCTGGAGGCCGGGTTGGACGTTTTGATCGGCGTCGATCCTGTCCAGGGTACGCACACCAACTTGCGCGCTTTCAAGGAGAAGCTGGGCCGCCGAGTCTGCCTCTGGGGCGGAGTCTCGGGAGCGATCACCGTGGAAACAGGAACCGAGGAGGAGGTGCGAACAGCCGTCCGACAGGCTATCGACCTTCTGGGGCCACGGGGTTTCATCCTTTCCCCGGTCGACAACATCACCGAGGACACCGCGGCAACCTGGCGCAACGTGAAGGTCTTCATTGATGAGTGGAAGGCCCGCACCTAGGCCGCAGGACCTGGCTTTTTGTGTTAGCTGTGGGAAAAGACCGGAGATCGATAAATGAGCGATGGACATCCAAAACGGCCGCCCGGACTTTCCCGGCGCGGGTTCCTGCAGACCGGCGCCGGCCTGGCAGCCTGGGAAACGGCGGCCCTTGCTCAGGATCGGCGCCCGGCCGGCGATTCCGCCATGCTCCCCGGCGGGCAACCGGTTCGGCTTTCCGAGAACCTGTATGTCTTCCGAGATACCTGCAATGTTTACCTGGTCAAGAACGGTTCAGACGGTCTTCTGATCGATTTCGGGTCTGGGCGCCTTCTGGAGCTAGCCCCGGATCTCGGGATATCGAAGATCAGCCAAGTCCTGCACACTCACCATCACCGGGATCAGGCCCAGGGGGACGGGAAAGCGGTAGCGGCACGCATTCCCATCGCGGTTCCGGCGCACGAACGACATCTCTTCGAAGACGCCGAAAACTTCTGGCGCAACCGGCGGGTCAATCACCTGTATGCGGTTCGCAATGACTTTTTCACTCTCACCCGGAACGTCCCGGCGGCGGCGCTTCTTCACGACTACGAGACTTTTCGCTGGGGGCCATACGAATTCTTCATCCTTCCGACGCCGGGACACACTATCGGCTCGGTCACCCTTTTGGCTAAGATCGACGGGAAGCTGGTCGCCTTTTCGGGTGACCTGATCTTCGCTCCCGGCAAGGTCCAGACGCTGCACGATCTACAGTACAACTATGGCAACATGGAAGGGGTCGACTTTTCGGTCTACTCGCTGACTCGGCTGGCCGAGAGGAACCCGGAGTTGGTTTGCCCTTCTCACGGCGAGCCGATCAAAGACCCGGTCCCCGGGATCAACGAGTTGATTCGGAAGCTTTCCGACTGGTACGACTACTGGCGCGGACCCACCATGATCGTCCGAAACCGGCCGATTGCGATTTCTCCTCACCTGGTCGCTCATCATCTGCCTGTTTCCTCTTTCTACGCGATCGTGAGCGACAGCGGTAAGGCGCTTTTCCTTGACTACGGCTCGGCCAGCAACACCGCCTTCCTTGTTTTCAAGGACTGGCCCGATGTTTATGACCGCATGCGCTTTCTGGAGCACAGCATCGACACTCTGCGTGCCCAGTACGGCCTAAAATCTGTTGACGTGGTCATGCCCAGCCACACGCACGACGACCACATCAACGGGTTCCCGCACCTGGTCCGCCACTACGGCACCAAAGTCTGGTGTTACGAAAACATGAAGGAGATCATCGAGAACCCGCGCGGGAGGAACATCGGGTGCGTCCTGCCGGATGCCATCAAGGTTGATCGAACATTCCGTGATCGGGAGAGCTTCCGCTGGGAGGAATTCGAGTTCACGGTGGCTCATTCCCCGGGGCATACCGAGTATCAGATGGCGATGTTCGTAACCGTCGACGGGACGCGGGTGGCTTTTACGGGAGACGCCTTCTTCAACACCCCGGCGAACCCGGAAGATGGGCTTCGCCACAACCTGATTTACCGGAACGATGTCTACAGCGACAGCCACATGAAGTCGCTTCGTAACATTCTGGATTTCCAGCCGAATGTGATCGCTCCGGGGCACGGTTCGCCCTTTCTGGTTAACCGAACCGATTTGTCGCGTTTTGAAAAGCGGCTCGAACAGCAAAAAGTCCACTTCGAATCGCTCATAGCGGACCCGGATGTCAATTTCGGGCTGGATCCTTCCTGGGTTCACTTGTATCCGTATCAGCTGCTCCTCGCGCGCGGAGAGGCACGCCCCATCGAGCTCAGGGTTCGCAATCATCGAAGCCGGCCTATGGCTATCGACTGTTCGCTCGTGCTTCCCGACGGATGGCGGTCCGCGCCCGCCCGAACCCGGATCTCCGTCCCGGGCAAAGCCCTCGGCAAGTCGATTTTCCAGGTCACGATCCCGCCCGGGTGGCAGTCGAAATTTCCCCGGGTAGCGATCGCCGCGGACATCATGGCAGACGGCCGGTATCTCGGCCAGATCGCGGAAGCGGTGGTGGATGTCCTTTGAATCCTCTTCATCCTGTCGAGAAGGCATTTGACAGGATTGACAAGATAACAGGATTCAGGAGTGAGGCATGGTACATGTTTTCTGCATCGCCGCTCTGATTAGCCTGCAATTAACACCCCGACCGATTTCCGTTCGCGAAATTGATCGGTCGGCGACCCGGGGAGTGGCGGCGGTTGAGGTCAATGATTACGTCTTCGGCGGATATGCCGGTGACTTCCCTTCTCCGCCGCACGCCGATCTTAATCCGAAGAAAGCGATCGTCGTTGCCTGGCGTGATTTTCCCCACCGTTTCGTTTTCTCCCACGAGGCGAGTTACTGCCCCTGGTTCGAAATGCCTTCCGGTGCCGCGGTCTCCTGTCAAATGTTCGAGGGGAACGACGGCTGGGCGGAATTGTTCAACGAGCAGGGGCGAAAAGAGCAAAACAGCTTCGTTGACATTATTGACCCCGGACCCGACCGCGCCTGGGTTCGCTGGCACTATACCGGGGTCAACATGGAGTCGGGAGACGCCGCGTACCGGGCGGTTGAGGACTTCTGGGCCTTCCCGAATGGCCTGGTCCTGCGGCGCCAGGTCATGCATTCGCTCAAGCCAGGGAAGCAGGTGGGGTATGCGCGGGAGCCAATCGAACAGATTGTCCTCTGCCCGGTCGGAAAGCTGTGGTTTGATGTGTTGAGACAAGACCCGCAGACCGGGGAGAACCTGGCGTTTGTCGGGCTTGATCCGTTCTCGGATGTCCGGATCGACATCCGCTGGCAAAAGGCAGATCCCGCTTCGTTCAAGGACCGTGTGCACGAAGGGAAAGCCCGTCGGACAGGCCCACCCTGGCGTCGCCTGGATGATTCGGCGGGTGCCGTGATCGTCACTCCTCTGTTGGATGGTTCTCCCTTCGTCATCATAGGAGACGCGTCCGGGTTCCCCCATGAGCAGACCCGCATCAAGGAGCACTCCGATCGCCCCGGAACAGGCGGCTGGGGATGGGGAACCCTGTCCTGGGATCATTGGCCGATCGGCTGGCTGAACTCGCAATCTCATGAGGTCGACGAACAATCTTTCCGACTCTACCCGAATCACTTCGCCCCGTCCGGAATCGATCTATGGCAAATGCCGAACGAACAGGTGGAGGGGAAAGACTTCTATTCATTGATGGGCGTCGGCGGAGATGATCTGGAAGCCATTCGAAAGACGGCAAAGAAGTGGCTTGAGGGCGGGCTGGGGAAAACGCGCGACCCGGAAAATGCGGCCAGGCTGGACCGCGTTCGCTAGCCGCTGAGGAGCGGCGCGTTGAGTGGGCCCGCGGATAACGCGGATCTACGCGAATCTCGCGGGATCCGCGTTATCCGCGGGCTCACGGTCACCGCAGCTGCTTCCAGAGGTAGGCGTAGGCCAGAGCGCTCATGAACGCCCGCTGGCGGTTGTTGGCAGCACCCGCGTGCCCGCCTTCGGTATTCTCGTAGAAGTACAACGGATGTCCCATCTCCTGCATGCGCGCGGCCATCTTTCGGGCGTGGCCGGGATGGACACGATCGTCACGGGTCGAGGTGGTGAACAGGACTTTCGGATAAGTCTTGTCCTTGGCCACGTTGTGGTAGGGGGAATAAGTCCGAATATAGTCCCACATGTCCGGTTCATCCGGGTTCCCGTACTCGGCCTGCCAACTGGCCCCGGCCAGGAGCTTGCTGTAGCGCTTCATGTCGAGCAGCGGAGCCTGGCAGACCACCGCTTTGAACAGCTCGGGATGCATCGTGAAGGCCGCCCCGACCAGCAGCCCGCCGTTGCTCCCGCCTTCGATACCGAGGTGCTCGCGAGAAGTGATTTTGCGATTTATCAGGTCCTGTGCGACCGCCGCAAAATCTTCGTAGGCTTTGCGCCGGTTCTTCTTGACCGCAGCCTGATGCCAACGCGGCCCGAACTCGCCTCCCCCGCGGATATTGGCCACCGCAAACACTCCGCCTTTCTCAAGCCAGCCCGCGCCGTCAAGGGAACGATAGCTCGGCCGCGACGGAATTTCGAAACCGCCGTATCCGGTGAGCAGAGTCGGGTTCAATCCATCTAGTTTCACATCCTTGCGCCGCACCAGGAAATAAGGGATGCGGGTGCCATCCTGCGACGGGACATCCAACTGTTCAACCTGAAGCCCCTCGGCATTGAAGAAGACCGGCATCGTCTTCACCGTCTGCGCCTTCCCCCCGTCCCGGACCAGCTGAAGCGTCGTTGGGGTCAGGAAGTCGGTATACGTCAGGAAGTAGTCGTTGGACAGAGAGCTGGTGGCGGATACCGAAGCTGATCCCATGCGCGGGACCGGGATTTCGGTCTGAGGCCAGTTCCCGCGCTCCAACCGGACTTCATAGATCCGACTTGCGATGTTGTCGAGAACGCTGACGAGCAACAGATCCTTCGTCACGGAGAACGACGCCAGCGAGGTTCGCTCCGTGGGCTCAAACAGAACTTTGAATTCCCGATTGCCCGAGAGAAAGCGCTCGAGGTCTATCGCCAGCAACGAGCCTTGTTTGTAAGTCTTGCCGGCCGGTTTCCAGTCGGTCCTCAGCGACAGAAGGAGTTGCTTCTTGAATATGTCGTAATCGGAGACATCGCCGGGCATCTCAAGCTTGACCAACCTTCCTTCCCGAATCAGGAAAACCTCGGCCGAGAAGAAATCCGGGGCGCGTTCGGCCAGATCGTAGCGTCCGTCAGGTGTGTGAACGCTGACGACACCCGCCGAAACATCGTCGACTTTACCCTCGAAGACGGGGCGCGCCTGATCGAGCGGCGTTCCTCGCTTCCACTCCTTGGCAACACGGGGGTAGCCGGACCTGGTCAACGATCCTTCTCCAAAGTCCGTTCCCACCCAGAGAGTGTCACGGTCCTTCCAGTTAACACGTGATTTCGCCTCGGAAAGGACGAAGCCATTCGCGACAAAGCTCTTTATCTGGGTGTCGAATTCGCGCTGGACAACGGCGTCGCCGCCTCCCCGGCTCAGGGAAATCATGCAGTGCCGATAGTCGGGATAGAGGCAGGTGTTTCCCTTGTAGACCCAGTTCTCGTTTTCGGTCTTTGCCAGGGCGTCCACGTCCAGGATGGTCTCCCAGTTCGGCTGCGGTTTCAGGTAGTCCTCGACGGTGGTCCGCCGCCAGACTCCCCGCACATGGCCCGTATCCTGCCAGAAGTTGTAGATATATTTCCCGCGAAGGGTGGGGAAGGCGATCTTCTCCCGGGAATCGAGAATATCCAGAAAACGCTGGACACTGCCCTTAAACTCGGGGACTGTTTCCAGCTCCGCCACGGTAAGCTTATTCTGCTGTTCGACCCAGGCTAAAGCCTTCTGACCCTGGATCTCCTCGAGCCACAAGTAGGGATCCTCGTCCTGCGCCGGGCTCTGTGCGACCGCGGGTGACAGGGATACCAGACCAAGCAACAAAATTCTGTCAAATCTCATGCGTTCCCTCCGGTTCGGGCCATCCTAGTGAGGCCGGGAACGGGGTGTCAAGTGTCGCCGTCTGAACGTCGCCGTTTGAACGCCGGCTGAGTGACGTGCCGCTTTGGTCCCAGGCCCTGATAGCCGGAGGAAGGACCCCAAAGAACCAACGACGGCTAAGTGTCTCTTGTCCTTCGGGGTCTTTGAGATCCTTGGGGTCCTTTCCTCCGGCCATCCTGGGCTCAGCAACAAGACCGACGCGTAAAATATACTTTACATTTTGTAAAGCATTAGTTACACTCGCTACGATGTCGGGACAGAAGTTGAAGGTGAATCTGCGGCGTTATCGTTTTGAGGCTGGCGACATGACGCAACAGGAACTGGCAGAAAGGGTCGGGGTAACACGCCAGACGATCATTTCCATTGAAAAAGGGAAATACGAGCCTTCGATACAGCTCGCGCTTCGGCTGGCCCGTCTTTTCGGTGTTCCGGTCGAGCGCCTCTTTGAACTGGACGAGCGGAAGGAGGATGGAAATGGCGGGAGGTAAGCTTAAATCGCTCTTCGAACGTTGGGGCATTTCGCCGATCGGTATCACGGCGCTGGCGCTCGTTTTTTTTGGCTTTTTCCTGGGAATCACCATTCACATGGCATTCTTCCTCCTCATTGCACCTGGAGCTTTCGGCCCCGGTTTGCTGCGCCAGCTTGGTGTGATTGAAGACCTGGACGAGTGCCAGAAACAGGCGAGCATACAGGCAGCTCATCGAGCCTACCTGGCCGGCGGGATTTTCCTGACTTGTGTCACCGTGGCGAGAAGCTGGACGAGGCTGAGTTTAGGGGAAGACTTCGTCCCCGCCTCGCTGGTGCTCATTCTGATGCTGGTTGTCTACGGAGTCAGCTACTGCCTCAGCTTCTGGGACCCGCGTCAGGCGGCGTTCCTCGTGCTGTTCGGCTTCGGGTTGATCTGGTTGACCTTCGTCGTACTCAGCCACGGGAATGAGCCGATTGCCCTTATGGTTGAAGGCGCATTGGTGGCCGTGCCATTTTTCATCGCGGCTTTCCTCGCGAAGCGTTGGCCGCGGGTTATAGGCGTTCTTCTCGTGGCAGCGAGCATAGCAGCGGTGTTCTTTTTTCATCTTGTCCCGCCCGCCGGAGCGGAAGCGGACAAGGTGTTTGGGAAGATATTCGTTATCCTCATGCTGCCATTACCCCTCGCGCTCATGGGCCTGGCGCTGTTCGGGAAGGCGTTGAAACAGGAGTAAGAAGGGATGCCGGCATCCGGTCAACAGCGCGTTGCCAGCTTCAACTCTTCGGCCCGTCTGGCGTAGCCGGGCGGGATATTTCGCGGCTTTGACCGATAGTGCGCGACTAACTTTTCCAGGCAGACAGCCAGCGGAGTATACGTCAAGGCAAGCTCCCGCTTGCCCTTGGTGTTGTCGAGCTCCGACATCCAGGGGTCGCTGAAAGGCGAGCAGGCAGGAATCAGTCCCGCCTTGTCCAGTGCCTCGCGGCTGATCCTTTTGACGTTAAGACGGCTCCCGTCCACCTGAGCGAGCAGGCCCAGGAATTCATCCAGAGTCACCGTCTCGTCCTGGCCGATGTTCCAGGCCTGCCCCATACCGGCCGGGCGGCCTACAAGCCGGCGGATAGTCTCGATGACATCCGCTCCATACACGTGCCGGATCGGAAGGTGCGGGCCGTGCGGAACCAGTATTGGACCGCGGTCCCAGAATCGAAGAAGGTACCCATAGAGCCGGTGATAGTGGTCACGCTCGCTGTTCACGATGGGAAGGCGCAGCGACACGAAGGGGAAACGGGACGTCTGCCATGCCTCGGTGAGAACGTCCTCCACTTGTCTCTTCTCGACGCCGTATTTCCAGTTCCGGTAGTCGGAGGGGCTCTCCTCGGGAGCGGGCATGACGGGTCCGTCGTAATCCTCCTCTTTGAAAGGCCGCTCGACACCAGTGCGGACGAGATAGACCTGACCGGAGCTCACGAAAACATAGAGGCCCGTTTGCCCGCCAAGAAGCTTCACTGTCGTGCGAGCCTCCTCACCGGTGTAGAGGGCGAAATCGACGACGGCATCGAATACCCGGCCGCGGAGAGCGGCTCTTAGCTGCCCCGGATCCTGGCGGTCAGCGCGCAGCCGCTTTACCGAAGCGGGCAACTCATCGGGCGTCTGGCCACGGTTCAGGACCGTCGTTTCCCAGCCTTCTTTGAGGAGTCTCAAACACAGTTGGTGGCCCAGATTTCGAGTGCCACCGATAATCAGGACCTTCATCATGACCGCTCAGCCTCGGAAGATGATCAAAGCCTCGATCAGGAGGAGCACGTCAACCACGAGTGCCAGGAACCCCAGGGCCCGCGTGCTCAGGGACACACGGGACAGAACGTGGGGGATGCGAAGCCCGCGGGCGTGCACCCCAAGAGCGAAGAGAATAGACACCACGCTCAGTAGCTGAAGGAAAAGCCCGAGAGCGAGGGCGTACCGGAGGATTGAATCGGACAGGCCGCCAAAACTGACAACAAGAAAGGGGACAACAACCAGGATTCGAACGCGCAGTATGAGGACGCTCAGCCCGTTGAAATTGGCGATAAACCCACCGACGAGGATCACCGTGTAGGCGGCTTGGAATACCAGCACCCACAACAGGGGAACGACGCTCAGTTTACAGAGCAGCAGGAGTATCAACAGGAGCGAGGTGAGATCAAAGAAGTTGTCAACTATCTGCCCGAACTCGCTCTTGCCCCGCACCTCGGCCAGAGCACCGTCCAAGTTGTCCATCAGGATGTAGACCACCAAAACAACTCCAAGCGCGGTGGAGGAGACATGACCGCCGAGCAGGTAGAAGAGCAGCGCGGAAGCCCAGCCGGAGAAACTGACCCAGTCGGGGTACACTCCCATCCAGGCCAGCAGGGAGACCAACGGCCAGAGCAGATATCCTCTCCAGCGGGTGTACTTGCGCTTGAGCTCGACTTCAAACGAGCTGTAAACGCCAAACTCGGGTAGTCTCTCCTGCCTCATGATTGTCGATTGATGATCGATGATTGATGATTGGATCGTCAAATCATTTGTCGACTGGAACGACAGACGCGGTCATGTCCGTCCCCAATCAACTTCATGAATCAACGTTAATCAATCCCTAGATTCTGGCCGAGGAGAGCAACTGTTCGGTCATCGAGAAGAAGCGTCGGAATCTTACATCGGCCCAGGACCGGACCTGCTTGCTTTCCGCTATCGCCGCCTGCAGGCTGTCTCGGAACTCACCGAGCATCCCGGGCGTTCCATCGCAATCAATTACGACACCGACTTCGGCGCACTTGATGGACGAACGGTTGAAGTTTCCGGAGCCGAGGTAAACGTAACGGTTGTCGACAAGCATGATTTTCGAGTGGATCATCTTCGGGGAGAGATGCACTCGAGCCTGGTTATTGGTCTCATCCAGGATCTGCCGGAGGATATGGAGGTTAAGGTTCGACTGAATATTGGCTCTGGCGGATGTGACGATCTTCACCGCCACTCCGCGACGACACGCCTTGACGATTTCCGCAGTAATCAAGGCGTCGCCGAAATAGGCCATTTCCATGATGACTTCGGTGCGAGCTTTCCTGAGAAGAGAAATAATCTCGGTCCTAATAGCGGATTCCGGTTCGTACCGGTCTCCTGGGTGGAGTATCAGTCGAGCCGATGCTCCGTTCAGGGTCACTCTGACCGATTGCCCGGCCAGGAAAGCTTCAGCCAGGACCCGGTTTCTCAGCTCCACCATGTAGTCTCGCCACTGCTTGCCGTAGACATCCCCGACCGTCAGTTTTTCTTCGAGGTTCATTCCCCCGAGAATCAGGGTTTCGCGGTCGAAAACGTAGCATTTGGAGTGATCCCAGAGGCGTTCCCGGTATTGACAAGTGACGAGGGGATGGGTGAGCAAACGATGGTTGGCAGTGGGCCGTGACCGGGCGATCAGCACCCTGGGTGAGACCGGACGGAAGTACAGCCTTTTCAGGAACTGGGTGAGCAACCAGACATGCGCCGGCTGCCGATGCGGAAAGAAGCTTCTTCGATTCTCCTCCGCTCTCTCGTGAATACTCCCAAGCAGGTCCTTCCGAATCCTGATCCTGACGCCCCGGTCGGCCGCTGCGGCGAGCTCATCGGCGATCCACACTCCGACGGAGTCATTGCGCCAGATGAACATCCGGATCTCTATCTCGTCACGAGCCTCCCGTATCCGTTCGACAATGCGTTCAAAAGCACGCTCAGCTCCTATAAGAGCCGTAAGGGAGGATCCCAACTTCGGAGAGACAGGAACAATCGGGGTCGCTGAGGGAATATTCAAACCCAACTCCTTTGGTCACACTTCTCCCTTAATTCCGAGAACGCATGTTCAAGGGAGAGTATAAGGGGGCGTCGGAAAGGCTGTCAAACCCCGGATTTGACTGAAAATAGAGGCCTATTTTAAACCGGTTTCGCAAGTGCTGATATCATGAGAGTGTTGAACCAGCCAGGGAGAGGCACCTATGAAGAGACGAACCAGCGGACTGTTCCTACTCTCATTGATCTGCTCGTTGCTGATTGCCGGCATAGCGCTTTCGCAGGAGTCGGCGAGCTTGCCCAAAGCGTCCATTGACGGCAACGGGCCGGACTGGAAGAAGCTCGGTGAGGCGGATTTTGCCCCTGTCAACGGCAAACCGGACACCTGGACGTGGAAGGGAGATCTGCTGACCTGCACCGGCGAGCCCATCGGCGTGATGCGGACCAGGAAGCAGTACACCAATTTCGAGCTCGTTGCGCAGTGGCGTCATCTCCGCTCCGCCGGGAACTCGGGGATTTTCGCATGGGCGACCGAAGAGGCCCTGACCGGATTGGAACCAGGAAAACTCCCCAAGGGAGGCATCGAGGTCCAGATTCTGGACCACGGATTCAAAGAGCAGTACGAGAAGCGTTCCGGCAAGAAAGGCGACTGGTTTTCGACGAACGGCGACGTCTTTGCGGTCGGCACCTCGAAAATGAAGCCTTTCTCCCCCACGTCGCCCGACGGATCACGCAGCTTCCCGAAGAAGAATCTCAGCAAGGGCGTCGGAGAGTGGAATCATTACTACGTCCGGGGGATAAACGGTGAGATCCGCCTTTGGGTCAACGGTGAAGAGGTCTCGGGGGGATCGGACTGCCAGCCGGCATCCGGCTATCTCTGCCTGGAAGCGGAAGGGTCGCCGATTGAATTCAGGGAAATTCGCATTCGGGAGTTGCCGTAAAACAAGGGACGCAAGTGGACAGAAGGGACCGCAAACCGCGTCTGTCCCTTCTGTCGCATCTGTCCCTTCTGTCCCTTCTGTCCCTTCTGTCCCTTCTGTCCCTTCTGTCCCTTCTGTCCCTTCTGTCCCTCACCGATGATTTTCACTTTTCCATGAGCGAAAACGCTTCGAGAAGGCGCGTATGGGAGTGAGGAGTGAAATCAAGCGAGGGCTTCTCGTGATCGATAGCGCCGCACTGACCGACGTCGGAAGACGGAGACAAATCAACGAAGACCGCTACCGTCTGGATCCTGACGCCCGGGTGTTCATTCTGGCTGACGGCATGGGAGGACATGCCGCCGGTTCAATAGCCGCAGAGACAGCCGTCGCGACCATTCACGGATTTTTGCAGTTGTTTGAACTGGCCGCTGCCCGGCTGAGCTGGCCTTTTGGATATGACGCCGACCTCCCCTTCGAACATAATGCTCTTCGAACGGCCTTTCGGATGGCCAATGAGCGGATCATTGAGATGGCCATGGAGAAGGGTTGCTGGGGAATGGGTACGACCGCTGTCGCGACCTGGATTAGAAACGGGACCGTCCATTACGCGCATGTCGGCGACAACCGGCTCTACCTGCTTCGAAGCAATCGACTGGAGTTGCTCACGCGCGATCACACGCTGGTGGCTGAACAGGTCCGGCGGGGCCTGATCACTATCGAGCAAGCCCGAATGCACCCGCTTCGACGCTTGGTCACACGCGCAATTGGTTCTCGCGAACCGTTTTCGGCCGATGTCAGCAGCCTGCCATTGCTGGACGGTGATTATCTGCTTCTTTGCTCGGACGGCCTTACCGATCAGGTCTCCTCGGATGAAATGCGGGAAATCCTGGGGAAAGAAGGAGATCTGGAGACGAAGTGCCGGCAGCTGGTGACGGCCGCCAACGAGTCTGGAGGCAACGACGACGTGACCGTTATCGTGTTGCGAAACCGGGGGGGCCGATGAACGGAGAGAGAGTGGGGGCGTCCCCTGGGAGTGCAGGCGTCTCGCCCAATGCCATTTACTTGTTTCGAAGTCAGTACAACCAGCCGTGGTGAATGGGGCTTTTATCGTGGCCGGACTCTCCAGAATCCGGCAGCCGACCCCCGGGGTCGGCCTGAACCGGCGAGCTGC
>RPQK01000130.1 GCA_003819755.1 Acidobacteriota bacterium
AGGTCCGCCCAGGAGCTCGGAGCGCGCATTCTGCGCGGATACTCGGGTCTGGCCGATCAAGTCGACGGGTACGTCGAAAGCCGGGTGCTTGAAGCCAACACAAACCGTCAGGACTTTCTCAGAACGTTTGGTCTCTCGGCCTCGATTACCAAGCTTGAGACGGCCTTTGAGCGCATAGCCAGGCGGGAGATCGATCGTTCGTTGCCGAGCTTTCCCCGCCCCCTGGTCGACTGGCTCGATACGATCCAGGTTGGTGCGCAACTGTCTTGGCGTTGGCAGGAGTGGGGCAACGAGTCGAGTCGAAATGCGCTGGCCGTCCGTCTCTCTCAGATGGACCGAAGCCCCGGGAACCTCGAGTCGGAGATACGGGGCTGGCTTGAGGAGCTGAACGCCCTCAGTGCGCTTTCAATGGAGGTTTTGAAGAACGTCGAGGCCCGAATCGGGTCGCTTCGCCAGGATCTCGATCAGGTGGCAGCCCGGATCGCCAACTGGGGCGAATGGTTGGAGCGGCGGTCTACCAGCGGGCCCCTTCTCCAGAAAGGACCATCCTCCGATCAAGCCGAGAGCCTCGCGAAAGATTTCGACCGTCTGCAGGCAGAGCAGCAGCGAGTCCTCGAGCAGGGGAGGAACCTCGCCCGGCACCTTGATCACCTGACCCAGGTCGAGGCCTACGTGAAGGAAACCTGGGGAAAACAGCACCCCGGCCAGTGCCCGACCTGTGGCGCCGATCACGCGGACAAGGGCGGGGTTGCGGCTGTAATCGAATCCCTGCGGGAGCAGACGACAGCCGAACGCGACAGGTTACGGGGCGAATACGCCGGTTTGAAAAGGCAGATCGACGAAGTGCAGAAGGGTCTGGCGGGGCTCGGTCAGGTTCAGTGCCCGGTGAACGCCGCGGAGCAAGCTCGCCTTGCGGATGCGCTCCGGTGGCTGATCCCTGCGCAGGCGAACTTTAGCGAGTGGATTGCGGTCCGGTCGCAGCGCGAAGAACTGTTCGCCGTGATTGCAGCACTGAAGCAAGTTCCGGCTATCCCGGCAAGCGCCGATGTGGAAAGCGAGGCCGGGCGGGTGGCCAGGGAACTAACCTGGCAATTTCGGGACGCCCGGCAGATGTTTGAGGCGCCGAGCAACTGGAAGCCGGTCAAGGAGAAACTGACGGCGCTGCTGGCGGACATCGTTAACCAGCATCTACCTCGCACGCTGGCTGCACTTTGGTCGGAGCTCTATCTGAACCTGACGCCGGCCCCCTGGTTGCTGCCCGAGCGCCCCTCGATCGACGTCAGCTCGAAACGCGGTGAACAGAGGTCTACCCTGCAAGTGAAAGGACGGCTGGCCCGTTACATTCTGAACCAGTCGGAGGTCCACGTTCTCGGGCTTGGCTGGTTTTTCACCCGTTACCTGACTTATGGCCGGTTCTTGCACACGTGCCTGGTGTTCGACGACGCGGCTCACGAGTTGGACGAGGCGGCCTTCAGGGATCTCTGCAGATTGTGGGAGACTATCGTTCGCTTGCATCGGGTGTACGCGCGCCCCCTCCATTTGATCATCATGCTGAATCAGGAGACGCGGGCGACGGAAGCGGCCCAGGCCACCGGCGGTAGTCTCTCCGTCCTCGGATGGTCGCCGGATCAGCAAGACTTGTGCCGCACCCGGGTGGCCACCGAAGATGTACTCCCCCCGCAACCCGTTTTTTTGTTTGAGAAGGCGGCATCGTAAGGGGCGGCGCCGGTCAAGGCGCAACGTCGGAATCAGCCAAAAATGCTACCATCGTTTCGAGGTTAACCATGGAAAGACGCGATTTCTTGAAGTTCGTGGGCGCGACCGCTGGGGCTGCCGCGCTCTCGCAGGCCGACATCCTTGCCGCTCTGGCTCCGGCGGCGATCCAGGAAACCGTGGCGGGTATGCCACGGCGAGTCCTCGGCCGGACGGGCCGCAGCGTCTCGATCATCGGCTTCCCGGGCTTGGCCCTCTCACAAAAGGAGTACGATCAGGCTCGCTGCACGAAGGCCCTTCACGATGCCTTTGCGAACGGCCTCAACTATTTTGACGTGGCTCCAGCCTACGGCAGAGGCCTGTGTGAAACCCGAATGGGAATCGGTTTGCAGGGGCTTGACCGGACCCAGTACTTCCTTGCCTGCAAAACAAACAAGCGGGACAGAGAAGGCTCACTGCGAGAACTGGAACACTCGCTCACGGAGCTCAAGACGGACCACTTTGATCTCTACCAACTCCACCACCTGCGAACGCACGAGGAAGTCAAGCAAGTGCTCGGCCCCAAGGGGGCCCTCGAGACATTTGCAAAGGCCAGGGAACAGGGTAAGGTAAAGCATCTGGGATTTTCGGCTCACACAACCGTGGCGGCGTTGGAGGCGATGAAGGGATTTCAGTTCGACTCGGTCATGTTCCCAATCAACTTCGTCGAGTTCTTCCTGCATGGATTCGGGAAAGAAGTGATGGAACTGGCCAACCAACAGGGTGCCGGACTCATTTCGATAAAACCGCTAAGTCACGGGAGCTGGCCGCAGGGCGCGGCGCGTCCCCGAGAGTGGTGGTACCGCTGCACTGAGACCGACCAGGAAGTGGCCCGGGCGATCCGATGGACTCTATCACTGAAGGGACTGGTGGCCGGGATTCCGCCTTCCTGGCTGGACCTGGTTGAGAAAGCTATTAAAGCGGCAAAATCCTACCAACCGGCGACGGAGAATGACGTTGCCGAGTTGCGGCAACTGGCGTCCTCGTGCCTGCCGCTTTTCAACGAGGCCGAAGGGCAAGCGGAGCTGGACTACCCAAACTGCCCGTATTCGGTGTGATCCGGCGGTTGATTGGCTCGCGAGCGAGACGGCCGGAGGAAAGGACCTCAAGGACCTCAAGGACCTCAAGGACTAAAAACTCATTAATCTCCTAATCCTTGAGGTCTTTGAGGTCCTTGAGGTCCTTTCCTCCGGTCGTCGCCCACGAGTCAATCAACCGCCGCGCTTACTATTTTTTTTTCCGCTTCTCTTGAACTGCCTCGCAGCACCCGGCACAATAGGAATTGGCCCCAAGAGACCAACGAAGCACCGGATACGAGTCCATTTGAAAGTCTGGACAAGGTCAGGTCGGTGTTCTAAAGGTTACTTGGGGCCTTTTTTTCCTGCTTCCTCAAATCAACCCGATATCCCCCGCCCCTGCTCCTTTCGCGATGTCAATGATCCGTGCGACGTCACCGAACGGCAGTTCAGGAGGCGTTCCCTTGATGAAGATAGTCCGATCCGCCCGGGCATTCAAAATATCAAAGAGGGTCTTCCCCAGATCCGAGAACAAGACAGGCTGAGTGTTGATGGCGATGTTCGCCTGCTGGTCAATCGAAACCACAATCGTGTCAAACCGGGTTTGCGGCGACACGATGGCGGGCTTGCCCGGGGCCCTTGTCCCCAGTTGAAACTGATTCGAGGGTTGGATCACCATGAAGATGATCAGCAACACGAGCAGGATGTCGATGTAGGGCGTGATGTTGATCGTGGCCTTCGGCCGAGGACGTTGATAGACGCTTCTCATACCTCCTCCTCTACCAACTTTGACACCGCATTCGCCTTAATGTTCTCGATTCCCGGGACCGGCCTGCGGTTACCCGAAAACCGGTAGCTCTTCGCGGCCAATCTTGATATTGTGCGGCCAGTAACCGAAAGGAGCGCAACATGGATCGGAGGGGATTTCTGAAGGCGGCCGGGATGGGCGCGGCAGGATTTGCATTGCCGCTCGATCGGCTGACGGCCGCACAGCGGGCCGCATCCGGGACACGACCCAACGTGTTGTTCATCGCGATTGACGATCTGAACCACTGGGTCGGATACCTGGGCCGGAACCGCCAGACCATTACTCCCCATATCGACAACCTGGCAAGCCGTGGTGTCTGGTTCTCGCGTGGCTATTGCCCTGCCCCTGTATGCAATGCTTCCCGCGCGGCACTCATGTCAGGCCTGCGCCCGAGCGCGACCGGGGTCTACGAAAACGACAACGATTGGCGGACGGTCATCTCCGAGGACAAGATGCTGACCACCGCCTTTCGCAATGCCGGCTATTTTGTCTGCGGTTCGGGCAAGATTTATCACGAGGCTTTCACGCGTCGCAGCGAGTGGGACGACTACCTCGAGAGACCGGGCGCCAACCCGGTTCCCAAAGGGACCGACGACGGAGTTGGAGGGATCAAGTTTGCCCCGCTTGACTGCAGTGACGAGGACATGCAGGACTACCGGATAGCGACCTACGGAATCGAGCAGCTGCAGAAGAAGCACGACAAGCCGTTCTTCCTGGCGGTTGGCATCAAAAAGCCCCACATGCCGTGGAACGTGCCGCGCAAGTACTACGACATGCATCCGCTGCAAACAATCGAGCTGCCGCCTTACCGCGAGGATGACATGAACGATATCCCGCCATCCGGCATACGGATGGCCCACCCGGAGACCGACCACGAGCCAATGCTCAAGTCGGGGCGCTGGAAGGAGGCCGTGCGTGCTTATTTGGCAACGATCACGTTCTGTGACGCCATGGTCGGTCGGTTACTGGAGGCCCTCGACAAATCAGAATACAAGGACAACACGATTGTCTGCTTCTGGAGCGATCACGGCTGGCACCTCGGCGAGAAGCACCATTGGCGCAAGTTTAGCCTATGGGAGGAGGCCACGCGTGCCCCGATGATATGGGTTGTGCCCGGACTGACCAAGGCCGGCGTGCGATGCGATCGCACCGTCGATGACATGTGTATCTACCCCACGTTGACGGAACTGTGCGGCGTTCAGAAGCCCGCGCATGTCGACGGCCACAGCATCAGGAAACTGCTGGCCGATCCCGCCGCCGCCTGGTCCACGCCGGCGATCACCACTTACGAGTTCATGAACCACGCGGTCCGGAGCGAAGGGTGGCGATACATCCGGTACGCGAACGGTGACGAGGAACTGTACGACGAGGCGAGGGACGAGTTCGAATGGGCGAACCTCGCCGGCAAGCCTGAGTACTCCGCGAAAAAGGCTGAGCTGGCCCGCTGGCTGCCAAAAAAGGATGCTCCCGACATCGGAGGGGTGCGCAGCCAGGGCGCCGAGGAAGGAATGCCGGTGATCGCTGACCGCTGAATCGGGAGCCGCGACCGCCAAAAAGAGGACATATGGACCGTCGGGAATTCGTTTCTTACTCGCTGGCCGCCCCTGTCGCAAGCGGGCTTGCTCAGAGCTCTCGACAGGAACGGCGATGTGTTCCGTCGAGAGATCACGCTTGCCGCTCTCCAATCCAAACACATCATTCCAAACCCCTGACCCACCGCGTTTCGGACTTGATCTCTCACACTGACCCACCCATCATGTAGGTCATGAATCGACTCAAAGCGCTTGTCGGCTGGATTCTCTTGGCCGTCTCCATCTCGATCGGCCTGGCCTATCAAAACACCGCCCCGGCTGTTCCTCAAGCCACCCGGTTCGAAATCCCGGAAACCGATGAAGGTTTGCCCGGTTCCGGTCCCATACGCCGGTACCAGTGGTTTCGAGATCTGTGGCGGACTCGACGGAGTGCGTGGGCCGGGCAGGTGCCCCAGGATCAAAATGCGCTCGTCTTCCTCGGAGACTCGATCACCCAGGGATGGGGCGACCGGCTGGCCAGTGCTTTCCCCGGAGTGAAGGTTGCCAACCGGGGTATCAGTGGCGACACGACGCGCGGCATGTTGATTCGCTTGCAGGAAGACGTCCTTGCGCTCAACCCTCTTGGTGTCGTCATGCTGCTTGGGACCAACGACCTCGAGGAGCAGGCCTCGCCGGACACAATCGCCGCCAATGTGAGGCTGATCATGGCGGCCTTCGAGAAACACAGAAAACAGATGCCGGTCGTTCTTTGCCTCGTTTTTCCCAGTTCAGCCACCAAGAAGCGGCCCGCCGACAAGATTCGTGCAATCAACGAGCTGTATGAGAAAATGGCGCGGAACCATCCGACGGTCACGGTGCTCGACACCTGGTCCCTTTTTGCCAACGAGCAGGGTGACGCGAAGAGCGAGGAGTTTCCAGATCTGCTCCACCCGAACGACGCCGGCTATGTCAAATGGGCGGCAGCGCTGCGTCCCATACTCGCCACCCTCGGTTTCCTCGAAGCCCAGCCTGACCCCTTCGTCCCGGAGGCCGGCTTTAAAACTCTTTTCAATGGACGAGATCTGACCGGCTGGGGTTTTCGTCCGACCAGTCAGGCGGATATCGAGCTGCGCAACCGGTGGCAGGCGAGCGATCCGGAGGCCGCGGCCTGGCCGATCGTCACGAAATCATCGGATCTGTCCGGCCGCAATTCCTCGGAAGACGGGCGTTTCATAGCCCGGAACGGCCGGGTGGTTGTAACTGTCCCGGCGGAAGGACGCCGGATTCAGCAGATTTGGACGAAGCGCGAGTTCGGCAGAGACTTTGTTCTTAAGCTCGAATTTCGCGCCACGCCGAACGCCGACAGCGGTATCTACATTCGCGGACCGCAACTGCAATGTCGGGATTATGTGCTGGCCGGGCCCTATACCGGACTCAGGGCGTACAAGCCACAGGATTGGAATGAGATCGTCGTCACTGTAACCGGCACAACCGCCCGCGCTACCTGTAACGGCGAAGTGCTGGAAGAGGCGATGCCGGTTCCGAAATCGGGTCCGATCGGGCTCGAGGGTGATCGGGGACAGATGGAGTATCGGCGAATTCGGATAACGGAATTGAGGTGAAGGACGCCCGTGAGAGCATGGCTGAGCTTCCAAAGAACTCCCTGATCACCTTAATATTCCGCTCGATTTCGGCTAGCGGGTAGCGGGGATAGGTGGGAAGCAGGATCAGCGATTCTGACGCCTGGCGGGCGTTTGGGCAATCCCGGTGGAATGAACGGAAGGCGGGGAGGTCTGCGCAGTTGCGCAACCCGTGCGTGGGCCAATCACGACGCCGCTCGAATGCCCACCGAAGCAGCTGATCTCTGTTCGGGCACTGTACCGGAAAATATGGGAACGCGGGCGAGGCGGAGGGATTGTCGGCAGGCAAAATCAGGCCTTCGAGTCCTGAGAGGCCGGCTCGATAGCGTTCCGCATTCGATCGTCTTATCTCATTTTCGTCATCCACGCGCTCGAGCCCCATTAACCCGAGACGTGTTTGCGCCTCGGTCATGCGCCCCAGGTATGGGCGAGGTATCGAGTCCAGCCGCCGGGCCCCAGCTTCGGGATCGACGAGCCGATTAATCAAGCCGATCTTGTGCAGAAAGGCCCATCGGAACACCGGGTAGACTAACCGCCAGAACACCGAGGGCCGGGTGGCAAAACCAGTGGCGAATCCGAACCCGAGGAGAGCCAAGAGGCGCCACCGCCCCAACAAGGGCATAAGCCGGACTTCCTTTCGAATCGCGTCTAGCGAGGCTCCAGACGGCGCGATGAGCATGCCCCCGCGCCAGGTTGTGAGGTGCTTGAAGAGGCCGAAGCTGAATACCCCGACGTCCCCCCACGTCCCAAGGGGACGGCCGATTTCGGAGGCGCCGAAAGCCTGTGCCGCGTCCTCGATCAGTGGCACTTCGCGCGCTCGACAAATTTCCCTGAGGCGGCAGGCGCCGGCTGTTTCCCCGAAAAGATGTGTGATCAGCACCGCGCCGGTATCCGGTCCCGCCAGCCGTTCGACTTCTTCGGGATCGATGTGGTAACCGTTGCGGCGAACGTCGGCAAATACAGGGATCGCGCCGGCTGCTATGACCATATTCACCACGTCGGCGATCGTCAGGGGTGAAAGGACCACTTTTCTCCCGGGCGGTACGAGGGCGCGGACAGAAAGGTAGATTCCGATGCGGGCGGAAGGGACACAAACCGCATGCTCAACCCTCAGATGCCGGCAAACGGCGCTCTCGAATTTCGCCGTTTCTTCGCCTCCGCCGGGTTTTCGCAAGAGTGCCGATAGCGGCAATCGGTAGTGGTCAGCCGTCGTGTACAACCGAAAGCGTGGATGCGGAGAAATCTCTCGGCTCATTCCGGCACCGGGCAGAGTGAAGCTATTCTGTAGGCATTCGCCATGACCGTGAAAGCGGTGGGAATGGCCGGGACGTCGGGTAGTACGCTCGCGTCAATCAAATGCACATGCTCGAATAGCGGCAGCCGTCCCAACAAGTCGGTCGCAGGAAAGACGGGCTCGGAGCTCATTGGGAACAGCCCTCCGCTATGGTACCCGCCGCCGGGTAGATCGGCAGCCATCTGAAAGACGAGAGGGATTCCCCCGAACTCTCTGAAACGACGGAGCAGCCTCCATGCAACTTTTCGAGAGGCGACCACCGAACGAGCATTTGGCTTTCCAAGCAGCACCACTTTCCTGCAGCCGCCTGAAGGGAGGACGATCTCTATTGATGAAGAAACGTCGGAGGGCAGGTACCCGAAAATGATCAGCAGCCGCGATACCAACGCGCGCACGGGGTGATGTAACAGACGGCCAGCCGCGCCGAACCTGCTCTCAAGAAGGGGAAGATACAAGTCGTTGTATGTGTAAACCTGCAGGTGGACGCGACGAGCGCAGATTTCCAGGTCTTCCAGTTCAATGAAAACCTGGGAGAGAGTATGCAAGGCTTCCGTGAAGACGCCCGCATCACCGCGAAATCGGAGAAACGGGAGAGTGAACATGTCACTGTGTCGAATCGTGAGCGGCCGGTCATAGTAACTCAGGGACTCCAGCGAGATCCTGGCCGTGGACAGCAGGCCGGCCCCGACCAGGATCAGGGAGCCTTCCAGAGCTTCCCTGCGGTTTTCGTGCAGATTCCACACTTCAACTGCCAGTTGGTTCCCCGTGCGCAGAATTTTTTCGACAAAAAGTCCGGGAAAATAGCGGATCTTGCCCATTTCCCGGAGTTGCCTGAGCGTCCCTGCCGCGGTATAAATGCAGTCGTAAGGGCATCCGGACAGGCAAAGACCGCAATAGGCGCACCCGGGAATCGGTCCCCCGTTCTGGCTGCGCACGGCCAACTGAGACGGCCCGTAACTAATCCCTTGGCGGGCTAGTTTCTGACGATGCGACTCGAGGTCGTCCAGCAGGGCGCGAGCCTGAAGACTGAGTCGAAGTGAGGGCAATCGGTTTGTTGCCGGATTTCCGTTCAAATCCAAGAAGTTCAGGACCTGGTCGTAATAGGGGGCCAATTCCTCGAGAGCCAGCGGCCACTGCTCGACGTCGCTCGCGGTAACTTTCTGAAGGGCGGCACCCCAGACATTGCTGAGGCCGCCTTCGGCATACGACCGGACCATGGATGCCTCGACAGACTCAACCTGGCAGTCTTTCTCCAGACTGCGGAACGGAAAATCGGAGCCAAACCAACGTTTTCGGGGAATCCCGCACGCCGAAGCGCGGTCCATCTGCTTCAGCTGATCGAGGGCCTGGCAGTTCGGATGACCCGGCAGACACCCGGCCAGTTCATTCTTCAACTCGACGGCTTCTTGCTCCGGGCCTAGCCCGACGTCGAGAATGGTGGGCTTGTGTCCCCTGTTAACGAGCGCGACTGCGGCGGATACCGCACTCAAGCCTGATCCGATGATAAAGATATTGCTCATCAAAACGCCTTGACCGGTTCGGCCGAGTCCCGGCTGACGGTCAGAGCGGGCGATAGCGCCGGACCGGCCATTAATTTGTCCACGAACTAACACCAACGAACACGAACAGAACGGTTTCGTTCGTGTTCGTTGGTGTTGGTTCGTGGATAAATTAATGGCCGGTCCGGCGCTATCCCTCGATCTGACCGTCTACCGGGACTCCGCCCGATGACTCCAGTCCACGAATTCCAGCGGCCACCACCTTTCCTCTCGCTGCCTCAGTCTCGCAGCGCCAATTCCCGAACGTCGATCTCGTAACGCCGAAGGAGATCCGCTACCTCACGGGAGCTGAGCCGCCGATTCCGCTGGATAATCCTCCGTTGACGCAGAGCCGGCAGCAGCAGTCGAACCACGCTGGCATAGGACCAGAGAAGGTTCACCGCCAGCCGCCAAGGACCGTGCTGACCGGCGAATCGGGCGGCCGCGCCGGTTCCTTTCAGCGCCGCGTACAAGTGCCACCCATACCGTCGGAGAGTCCAATAGGGATTTTGCAGCAGGATCGGCAGGGGGAAGTTCTTCAGGGCCAGAAGAATCCGATTGCGCTCCACCAGCATGATTTTCAGTGGGGAATAGGCGCCGGCGGTTGCCGAGTGGCGATGGTAGACGACGGCTTCCGGGGCCAGCCAGGCGCGCCATCCGAGCAGGCGCGCCCGCATGCCGAGGTCCGCGTCGTCTCCGTATGCGAAGAAGCTGTCGTCAAATCCTCCGGTCTCTTGAATCAGATCCCGATGGTACAGAGCGGCGCAGGCGTCCGGCCACAGGATCTCGCAGTCCTGGTCGTACTGGCCGCGGTCTGGTTCCATTGTGCCCCGGCCTCGATTCTGACCATCGCGATAAATCAGATGGCCGGCCTTATCGATCACGCCCGGCGGATCGGCGAAGAGGATCTTGCTGCCAATCATGCCGATCCGTTCAGATCGATTCCCGCGCCTGAGCAAGTTCGCGAGCCAGTCAGGCCTTACGACCGCATCGTTGTTGAGCAGGGCCACCCACTCGCCTTCTGCTTTCCGGAATGCCAGGTTGTTAGCCCGGGTGAAGCCGGTATTCTCTTTCAGCCAGAGCACTTGCACCTTTTCCCGGCCAGAGGACCACTGTCGAAGCATCTCGACCGAACGATCAGTCGACCCGTTGTCCACGATGATGAATTCTTTGTTGGGCCACGTCTGCGCGTCGAGCGACTGAAGGCAGTCCGTCAGAAAACGTTCGCCGTTCCAGTTCACAACGATGATGCTGACTAAGGGCGTGGGCCAAGTTTCCTGGTGCATGCGTCCTGCAAGGATTCGGGAATGGTCGTGAGCCTCGGACCCCGATAGTTCGCGGCTTCCAACGTATCCAATGACTTTACCGACACCCGGAAGTATACTGACTTCCAGTTTTCAGAACCAGTCGATGACATGCGACAATCGGAGTCACGGAGACGCTTTCATAACCTGCGGTTGCTCTCGAGTTACCTGCGCGGCGAGCTGCGGTGCCCGGATCTTCCCGCCACTGCAATAGTGGGCGTCAGTAACAGGTGTAACCTTCGTTGCCCGATGTGCCTTCGTGCCGTCAGGGGCTTCCCGGGGACCCAGGCGGATTTCGGCACTTTCCGCACGGTCATCGATCAAGGCGCTCGTTTCTTCCGGTACGTGAGTCTGGACGGGCCGGGTGAGCCGTTGCTGAACCCGGACCTCCATCGCATGGTCCGGTACTGCCGCTCGCTGGGTATACGGGTCGTCTATTCCACTAATTGCACGCTCTTCTCGAAAGAGAACATCCAGGCGATCCTTGACTCCGGCCTCGACCATATCATTCTGTCGGTCAACGGCGCCACCGCGGAGGTGTTTGAGAAATACAATCTGGGGGCCGACTACAACCAGGTGGTTCGGAACATACGCCTGTTTCTCTCCATGAAACTGGAACGGAGATCTCCTGTTCTCGTAACAGTTCAAATGGTGCGCCTGCCCGATACCATCCCGCAGGCCCGGCTGTTTCAAACGCAGTGGCGTGTTCCCGGCGTCGACTCCGTGCGCATCAAGTCGGATGTGGTGCGTCTTGAGCACGTTTGGCCTGGAGGACGGAGGAAGCCGAGGGGACCGGGAAACCGGTGTCCGCGTCTCTGGAATGGGCCCTTGTACGTCAACTACGATGGGGATGTGAACGGTTGCCCCGGCATTCTGCTCAGGACGGAGGCTCTCGGAAACGTCCGCGAAAAGGCACTTATCGATCTCTGGAACGGGAAACGCATGCAAGAGATGCGCAAGGCCCACGTCGAGGGGGATTACGCTTCTGTTCCCGAGTGTTCCGTCTGCGCGTACCCAAGCCCTCGACTGCCTCTGATTCTCGGCAGTTTTCTCGTGAATCCGTTTCTGGCCGGACGTCTGATCCCTGTTTTTGAAAAGCTGGCCTTCTTTCGAAAGCTGCCTTTCTATGAGCGTTTTGACTGAACGACCGGCTGCCGGGCATCGGCCGCCGGCGATCGAAGATCAGAAAAGGCGACAGGTTGAATACCACGAACGTGAACACTACCGCGCTTCGAGGCCTCGATCCGTTGACAACAGTCATCCTTTCATAGCCTGGGTGAACACCTTTCGGCTGCGGACCGCCTTGAGGATGATCGGCGAGCCCCTCGCGGGGAAGACCGTTTTGACAGTCTGCGGTGGCGACGGGGAAGAAGCCGACTTTCTTCAACGGCTGGGTTCAAATGTAACAACGACCGACCTCTCCGGCGTTGCCGTTCAGGCCGCCCGCCTGCGAAACCCCGATCTTCACTGTGTGCGCATGGACACGGAAAGGCTTGCGTTTCCCGACCGATCGTTCGATTGGGTCTTCGTGCGCGACGGTCTTCATCATCTGGCCCGGCCGCTCAAAGGGCTTTACGAGATGGAGCGAGTGTCCCGCGAAGGTTTCGTCGTCCTGGAAGGGCAGGACTCGTTTGCGGTTCGCCTGCTGGTTAAGCTCGGCTCCGGGGACTGGGATCCGGCGGGAGGCTATGTTTACCGCTTCACCCGCCGCGACATACTGAAGATCTTCCAGAGCGTCCAGACGGTTGAGAAATCGCGAATCTCGACGGCCTGGCTGCTTCCCGGGAGCGATGCGCTGACGTACTTTCCGTTCATCCGACGGTTTGTGTATCCGGTAATCCGTAACAGGCTCATCGGCCGCCTGGCGACGAGCGCTCTGAGAATGCTCGTCGTGGGATTCAACCTGTTGGCCGGTCGCTGGGGCAACGGCCTGGTGGTGGTTGCGTGGAA
>RPQK01000131.1 GCA_003819755.1 Acidobacteriota bacterium
CTGCTGGCGGATGCCAAAGAGGTTCACACGGACTAACACGGACGAAGACGGACTGACACGGACGGAAAGGCGCGTGTTGGTCCGTTTCAGCCCTTGTCGGTCATTGCTTAAACCGCCCACCATTGATCCCCGGAATCACACGCAAAGCGTTCTTGAAGTACAACTTCTGCAGGACCTCATCCGGCAGGTCCAGGCCGTACATTTTCCAGAAAGCGTGATACTTGCGGTAGTAGTCGAAGTATTCGTCCTGAGTCTCGAGCACCCGGAAGTAGTAAGGATATTCGGAAGGCTCCCAGGCATCCTTCCCGAACATCACCCGGTCCTGATATTTGATGAGCCACTGGCGAGCGAAACGCGGCTGGCGGCCCAACTCGTACAAGACGGCGCCGATCTCTGTCTGGACGTTCGGGAGCTTGTCGAGCAGTTGCCCGAGTTTCGTCAGGTCGTTGCCCATCCAGCCTAAATGCGCGTTGATAAAGGTTGTCTTCGGATGGCGTGCGAACAATCGGTGCTGCTCGGCAATCAGCGCTTCCCAAGAGGTATAACGTCCAGCGGGCCGCGCTCGTGAGGGGTGGAGCTTCAACTCGAGCCACCGCTCGTTAACCCGGTCTTGAGGTTGAAAGAACGACCAGGGCTCTGCGGTGTGAATCAGAACGGGAATGCCCAGCCGTGCGCATGCCCGCCAAACCGGGTCGAATCTCGGATCGTCGACCGGTATCCGCTTGCCGCTCCCGTCCGTCAGTGTCATTCCGAGGTTTTTGAAGATCTTCAGCCCCTGTGCGCCGTTGCGGACGTCTTCCTCCAGCTGTGCGGCGGCACGGTCGCCATACTTCGGGTCGTCAATGCCGGAGAAATCGAGGTTGGCAAAAACAACGAAGCGGTCTTTGTAGCGACCCTTAAGCTCGGCAACGTTGTGCTTGAGTGATTCCCCGGACCCGCCGCTCAAGTTCACCATGACGGCCATATTCATGGCGTCCATGTCCCGCACCAGCTGGTCGACATCCGCCGATGACGGGGATCTCTGGTGACTGTGAACGTCGATAAACGGATACTTGGCCCGGTTAGTTTTGTGTTCGGGCACCACCAGCGTCGACTTCGGTTCATATTCCTCGATCGACATTGTCTGGGCGGCAGCTACGCCGGTGATGAGTAAGACTACGGCGATCAGTGGGAGCTTCATTCATGACATTGTCCCGTGTTTGGCCGCGTCGCAGCAAATGTTTCGCCGCGCCGTGAAACACGATAACCTTACGGTTTGAGGACCGTGATTGGGCATGAAGGCACGCTTCACTGATTCTTACTGGTTTCCGCTCCTGGTTCTCATGCTCGGTTTCGCATCGTACGCCTGGGTTCTTGATAACGGATTCATCTCGGACGACCTGGTCATACTGGCCCAAAGCGAGGACTTTGCTTTCATACCTGATCATCTCTACACCGCGCCTTTGGCTTTCCGGCTGCTTGCCTTCGCCTGGTTCGCCGTCATGCAAGCCGCCTTTGGCTTGGAGGCTGTCTGGTTTTATGTTTTCTCGATTCTGCTCCATTGCCTGAATGCCCTTCTCCTGCGATCGGTCCTGGTTCGGCGTGGCGCGGACGTCCAGGTTGCCGGTTTGGCCGCTCTACTTTTTGTAATCATCCAGAACCCATCCGAAGCGATAGGTTGGCTGGCGGCCGTGAATGAGCTTCTGGTGGGCTCCTTCCTGCTCGGTGTCCTCTGGGCGACGCACAAATCTCGATACGCTATGGGTCTCGTTCTTTACCTCGGGGCTCTGTTCTCAAAAGAAGCGGGGGCCGTGGCCTGCCTGCTGTTACCACTCCTCCTCCTGACTCTTCCCGGCGGGGAAGGGCGAAAAACGCCTCCCCGATGGTTCTGGATGCTGCTCGCCTTTATGACAGCCGGATACGTCGCGTGGTTTGTCGTTCTAAGAGAGACGAATTTCCTCATCCAGAGTCGGTTCTACGGTTTAAAGCCTACCGCAGTGCTGGTTCTCCTCTTTAGCCTTCATAAGATCGCGTTCCCGTGGATATACCTGGCCCTCCTGGTGGGGTTCTCTGGGGCCCGCAGATCGCTTCATTCCCGTGAGGTCGTCGTAGCCGCAGGCTGGACGGCGATCTCCCTCTCCCCCTACATGTTTCTGACTTACGACACTCATCTTCCCAGCCGCCACCTCTATCTGGCCGCGATGCCCGCTTCGTACCTGATTGCACAGCTTGTCTGGCCGGTCGGCAACCGACTTCGCTGGGGATTCGTAATCGCGTTTGCCGTTGCGAACATAGGGTATCTGTGGTTAGTGAAAGAGCCGCAGTACGTGGCCCGTGGGGCAACGAGCCGGGAGTTGATTGCTATTCTGAAGTCGCGGCCGCCAGGTTGCGTCGTGGTCGAAAAATTCCCGGAAAACCCTTGGATCGCGAAACTATCGAGCCGGTTTGTCCCAGGCTGGTCGCCGCAGATGATTTTGGTCAATGAGGGATCACACGCGGCCGATTGCCTGGTGGTTTCGTGGGACTCCTCTCTGAAGAATTACACCGTGATACCGTCGACCTCGACGTCAAAACCGTAATGGCGTGGGAAGGGGATTCAGGGCAGGTCAAGGAGCGCGCGGATCGCGGAATATTCGGCCGACCATTTCATTCCCGTTTCCGGCCGCATGCAAATCTCCTCCTCAACGACTGGTCCCGCCGTCTGCGCCGCGCATTCAATAACCCAATAAGTCGTCGGGAGGCCGGGTCTTGGCCGGACGGCGACCAGGCGACAAATGGCAAGACCATTTGCGGCTGCCGTAGAAACCGCGCGTTCACGCCCCGGCCCATTCATCAGAAGAACCGCCCGCCCACAGGGAGTCAGGTGACGGGCTGCCGTCCGGGCGTAGTCCTCCACCCCGCCGCGCAGCTCGAACCGGCCAGCGGCCCTCCCGGGATCTTTCGGCAAGACTCCACTCCCGACTCGGACATACGGAGGCGCCCCGCAGATGAGGTCGAATGCGGGCTGTCCGTCGAGCACCCCAAGATCGCGGAGATCGCCGAGCCGAGCATCGTAGCGGTCGGTCAGACCGTTTAGTGCCGCATTGCGGAGGGCCAGGGAGTGATGGGCTGGATGCGCCTCTACCCCTACAACGTTCGCCGCCGGGAGACCGCGGAGCAGGAGAAGCGCAACGGTCCCCTTGCCGCTCCCCAGGTCAAGAATCCGCCGAGCCTCCGGGCACGCCCGCATCGCCGCCCAGGCCAGGAAGATGTCATCCGAAGCCGCCCGGTGACCGGATCGGTGCTGGATGATGCGCAGAGTGCGGCTTAGGAGGTCGATGGTCTCGTGGTCGTTCATAGTGAATTGGCAAGTCAGGAGTCAGAAGTCAGAAGTCAGAAGTCAGAAGTCAGAATGGGAAGCAAATGAGTATCCCGTGGCTTCTTCTGCCTTCTGCCTTCTGTCTTCTGTCTTCTGCCTTCTGACTCCTGACTTCTGACTTCTGACTTCTGACTTCTGTCTTCCGACTTCTGAGGTTCTTGAGGCCCTTTAATCCTGGCTCGCGCCCTCGCCTACCCTGCTGTCCGCAAACAGTTTCCCTGCCAGCCAGCCCAGGTTTTCGGCAAAGCGTGTAACGGTCTCCAAGCCCTCCCGGTCCTCGCTTACCTCGCCCCTGGCCGCGCCGAACGCAATGTTCCAGTAGCTGGAACCGGGCACGATCATGTCGTTGATCATGTACCAGAAAAGCAGTTGAGCGTAGGTAAAGTTCTGTCCTGCCCGGCGGGCGACGACGACAGGGCCGCCGAGCTTTCTGGATAAAAGGTTCCCGTTCTTTCGCGACACATATCCGGCCCGGTCGAGAAGCGCCATCATCTGCGGAGTTGCCGAGCCGAAGTAGACTGGGGAACCGACGACGATGATCTCGGCTTCCAGCATTCGAACGAAGATCTCATGGAAGTCGTCCGAGTCATCCGAACATCTTCGATCCAGCCGCTTGCCGCACGTTCCGCACCCCCTGCACGGATTCACGCGCTTTTCGGCCAACCTCACCAAGTCCGTGTCAAAACCCTCCGAAGCCAGCCGGTCCAGGCACACCTGGAGCAACGACTCGGTGTTTCCCTTCACCCTCGGACTCCCACAAATCGCTATCGCTTTCACTGCAAACCTCCTTTGGAGCAGAGCATGCAGATTATAGATCCATGTCCCCGGATGCCGCGCGTTTTACCGTAACCGACCGTAACGTAGCCGCTAGATTCTTTTCTTATAGGAGCACGACCGCCAGAGTTATCGGGAAAGGAGAGAGGAGTTTTGACCAAAAAACTGGGAGTCATAAGCCGCACGAGCTGCCTGGCTGTTTTCCTCGGGATAGCCTTCGTCACGCTTCTGTCAGGGCTGGGAGTTCCTGCCGATCAAATTGTCTGGGAGACAGTGGACCCGGGAGGCAACGGCTGGCTGCATTGCGGGGCTATTCATCCGAGAAGCGGACACCTTTTCTTCTCATCCGACATGAGCTTGTCGCTTCTGAGAAGCACGGATCAGGGAATGACCTGGACTCCGATTGCCAATCCGGATGCCGGCACGGCCCACGGAATTGTGGGGGATCCCACTGACCCGAACACGCTCTATATGAACCAGATGGGTGTGGTGCCCGCCACTTCGGGCATTTGGAAAAGCACCGACGATGGAGACACCTGGCGACAGATTTACCGCGGCGACGACTTTGGAATGAGCCGCGGACAGTCGGGAGTGGTCGATCCCGCCAACAATTCGGCTCTTTACTGGACCGCTGCCGACATGGGTGTCCGCCGCTCGACAGACGGCGGTTTGCACTGGTCGGATTTGAGCCAAGGACTGCCCAAGGACCGAATCGTTCAGGACCGGCACCTTAACGAGCTGGAACTGGATCACAACTCCCCGGTAGGACGGAGAACCCTCTACTATCCAACCAATCTCGGCCTGTACCGGATGGATGAGCCCGCTGCCACCTGGAAACTGGTCGCCGGGCTGCCCGCCGCCTCGTGCTCGGACGTAACGGTCTGCAACCGCGGAGTTGTTTTTGCGGCTTTCCCTGATCGGGGGCTGTTCAAGAGCACGGATGGCGGTAAGAGCTGGGTGGCACGGGAATCGGGTCTGGATGGCAAGCGACCCTTGCGGGTCCTGGCAACAAAATCGCGGCCCGAGATGGTCTACGTCGCGACCGTGCGAGACGAGGGGATCTACGGAAGCCAGGATGGGGGCGAATCGTTCCGGCTTTTGACCCATCGTCGCTACAACTCGAGTTTCAATTGGCCCACCAATTACCGGCAACATGAAGGCGTCTCCGCTCAGGTTCTGTTCATTGACCCGAACGACCCCTACACGCTTTACACCGACTACAGCAAGAAAACCCACGATGGGGGGCAAACCTGGGAGCATTACGGCACCCGGGAAGTTCGCCGGGATCGATGGCGCGGCGAGGGGCTCTGCCTCCTCACCGACTACCGGGTCGTGTTTGATCCAAATCGTCCGAAGATCGTCTGGTTTGGCTTCTCCGACACCGGACTGATGCTCTCAGAGGACGGCGGCGAGACGATCATTAACCTGATCACTTTTCACCGGGGCGAGGTCAACCAGGGAGCCTACTGGCGAGATAAGCTGGTTCACTCCTCCGGCTCCTGCGTTTCGATGGCCGTTGACCCGGAGCTTTCGACGACGATTTACGCTTCAATCAGCACCAAAAATGCCTCAGCCGATCGGGCCTCGGTCGGTGGCATCGTGATCAAGTCGGTCGACAGCGGGTGGAACTGGGAGCCACTCTACGAAAAGCACGGCTTGGACGACGGGATAGTCCGCTCGATTGTCATAGATCCCTCTTCTCCCGTCCGCAATCGCACGGTTTTTGTTGCCAGCTACCCGAATGGCGTTTACAGGAGCGAAGATGACGGAAAGAGCTTCCGGTGTGTGACTCCAGCCGCAATGTTTGGCGGCAATACGAGAGTCATGTGGCTTGAGATGGCGCCTTCGGACCCGAAGGTTCTCTATCTCGCCGTTGGAGGTTCCTACGGCATCCGTCCGATAGGCTACGGTCCCCAGGTTTACCCCGCACTCGATCCGGGGATGAATGGAGGGGTTTTCAAGACCACCGACGGCGGCGACACCTGGCAGAAGTGTAACAAGGTGCGTGAGCTGCCGAATGTCCAGGATATCGCCGTCCACCCGACAGACCCGAATATCGTCTTCGCGGCGTCCGGGCCTGAGGAATACCTGGCAGGAGACAAGTCCTGCCCGCAGGAGACAAGGGAGGGTGGAGTCTTTGCAAGTATGGACGGCGGTATCAACTGGCAGAGAGTATTCACTCCTCCGCGGGCTGAGGTGCTGGGTCGAGCGGAAGTGCAGGCGATCTGCATCAATCCCGTCGCCCCGGAAATACTCTACGCGGCCGTCCAGCCCTACGGTATCTACCGCACGCTCGACTCGGGCCAAAATTGGGAGTTGATCGGGAAGGAGTCAATGGATCGGCGCCAGCGTCGCTACCATTCCGTCGACCTGAATCCCCACAACCCGGCCGAAGTCTGGGTCGCTCACTTCGGCAACTCGTTTTCCCGCTGCATCGACGAGTCAGCCAGGCAATTCATGGAGCAGGCGGTGAAGCGGACGAACTTTGTGCACAACCCGGGGTTTGAGCAGGTGCATCTCGCCACGGAACGCCCGGCGGACTGGAGTGTCGAGCAGCCCGACCCCCCTTCGGGAGAGCGCCCGGTTATCCGGTTGAGCGACGTCCAGGTGAGTGAGGGCCGGCATTCGCTACACTTCCTCCTCACCCCGGCTTATGCCAATGCGCCAAGCCAGTTGCCCGCAGAACGGGAACAGCGGAGGCTCGAACAGGAGGGCAAGTTGCAGCCCAGACCGGCGGCGGCGAGCGCCCGTTTCAAAGGACCAACCAACAGCTGGGTGTTTCAAAAGATCGACCCCTATTTCACCAGTCTCATGCGCGGACGGCGCGTGGCAGTTGAGATGGACGTCTATATCGTCGACAGGAATCTCCCGCAATACTGGTCCCGAGGAACAGAAGCGGGAGAAATTCCGCGCGATCCGCCACAGGTTTATCTCACGGAAGTCCGGGATTACAACGTCCACTGGATGGTCGCCGAAACCTCGCTCGAGGACCTCGAGCCGACCGAGAATATCCCGGCCTCAAGAATGAAAAATCGCTGGTACCGATGCCGGGCAGTAGGCCGGGTCTCGGAAGACGCTCTGTCTACCCGGATTACCGTCAGCGGCATAGGCCTCGACTCGGGCCCGATGGACCTCTACATCGACAATGTGAGTTTGACGATTGTGGAGTAGGGGAGCACTAAGGCCAAAAGACCCCAAGGACCTCAACGACCTCAAGGACAGGAAGGTGAGTCCTGTCCTTGGGGTCTTTGAGGTCCTTGAGGTCCTTTTCGCTCAAGTTCGTGCGCTTCGCCCATAAATCCCCGCCATGCTATTTTGATTTAAATCCCCATGCACCCGCTTTTGATATTGCTGAGCTCCGTAGCCGTGATCCTGCTGATGATTCTGTGGCTGCGGGTGAATGCCTTTCTGGCCCTCCTGGCTGCCGCCACCACCGTCGGGGTGCTCTCCCCCCTGGTCCCGCTCGGTGAAGTGATGCCTAAAGTCGCGGTGAGTTTTGGCTCTGTCTGCGCGCGAATCGGGATTATTGTGGCCCTTGCGGCGGTCATCGGAGAGTGCCTGCTCGAAAGCGGCGCCGCGGACAAGATTACGCGCGTCTTCATCCGCCTTTTCGGGGAGAAGCGCTCATCGCTCTCGCTCCTTACAAGCGCCTGGGTCCTTGGAATTCCGGTCTTTTTTGACACGGTCTTCTATCTTCTTGTGCCGCTCGCGCGCGCGATGCGCATTCGGACCGGTAGAAACTACCTTCTTTTCCTCATGTCGATTGTGGCCGGTGGAATCACGGCTCATTGCATGATTCCCCCGACCCCCGGGCCTCTGGCGATGGCAGCCAACCTGAACATCGATTTTGGAATGATGATTCTCCTCGGAGGACTGGTCGCGATTCCGATGGCGCTTGTCGGCTGGCTCTTCGCCGTCTATCGGGATCGGAAACTGGAGATCCCGTTGCGGGAAACGACAGGTATCAGCCTCGCGGAGCTGGGCGAAATCGCCCATGAGGACGACTCCCGCCTGCCGCCCTTTCTCTGGTCGGCCACTCCCATCTTCCTCCCCGTTATCCTGATTACGGCCAATACTTTTTCGGTCGCGTTGAAAGCGGAAGGCCCGGTTCGGAGCACCCTCGCCTTCCTGGGAGACCCCAATCTGGCTCTGCTCATTTCCACGGCGATTTCCATGTTCATCCTGGCCAGGCACAAGGGGTACACACTCGCTCAACTAACCGGCCCCGTCAATCGGGCTTTCGCGGGCGCCGGCCTGATCATCCTGATAACCGCCGGAGGCGGCGCATTCGGAGGGATGCTGGTCGAGGCAGGTGTGGGCCGGAGCCTCGCTAACGTCGCTCAAAAGTACCAGTTGCCGCTGTTACTGCTCGGCTTCTTCCTAAGCGCTCTTTTAAAGGCCGCCCAGGGCTCGAGTACCGTTGCCATGATCACGACCTCCTCGATTGTGGCGCCTCTGGTTCTCGCCGTTCCGCCTCCGTATCACCCGGTCTATCTCGCGTGCGTTATCGGGAGCGGTTCGCTGGTCGGAGAATGGATGAACGACAGCGCCTTTTGGGTCTACAAGCAGATGGGCGGGCTCACCGAGGTTGAAACGCTGAAGACGCTCTCGCCCCTGCTGGCGGTTCTCGGGACGACCGGCTTGGTTGCCTCGTACGTTTTGGCGATCGTTATGCCGATGCGCTAAACCGCCGGATCCCGCGAAACTCCGCGGGCTGCTTTTTGACAACCCGTGCCTGTTTCGATATTTTGATGGCTCTTACGACAGCATGAGAATCAGAAGTTTTGTTCTCGGCGTCATTTGCCTGTTTTCGCTTCATCTGGCGCTTCTCGGACAGCCGGGAGCCTCCGAGCAACAATCGGTTCAGCGAGTGGAGCGCTGGGATACCGCGCAGTTCTCCTTTGTTTCGGCCCGGGCGCTCGCCAACCCGTTTCGCGACCTCTCTCTTCAGGCGACTTTTTCCCATGCCGATGGCCGCCAGATCACCGTCAGCGGTTTCTACGATGGCGGGGCGACGTGGCGTATCCGCTTTATGCCGCTTGAGATCGGTCGTTGGGACTACACGACAAAGTCCAACGACCCGGCTCTGGACGGCAAACGGGGAGCGATTGACTGCATCGCGCCTCAGAAATCGTATCTGCATGGCCCGTTGCACTCCGAAGGGCTGCATTTTCGCCATGCCGACGGCACCCGCCGGTTCCTGATCAGCACGCGGCTTTCATGTCAGTCCGCGCCGGCATCCGTTTGGGACAAGGTCATTCCTTTCCTTCAGAAGAACCGGATCAACCGGGTTCTTTTCATGATGGTCGGGATTCACGGCCAGGCGAAGGGCCTCTACGGGCAGGGAGGAGCGGACCTGTGGAGTTACAACGTCGAGAAGTTCCAGGCGATCGACGGCTTTATTGATGCTTTGCGCCGGGCCGACATCGTGGTGTCTCCGTATTTCTACTACTTCAATGACCGGTTTCAACGAAAACTGACGCCCGAACAGGACGAAGCGTTCCTGCGTTACGGGATGGCCCGATTCGGCGCCTACGCGAATGTCATGCCGGTGCTGGCGAACGAGGTAGAGCAGAAATTTTCCGAGCGGGCGCAGGCGAAATACGATCCCCGTGACCACCAATGGGCCAACCGATTTGGTAAACTGCTGGAAGAATTGGCCGTTTTCAAAGTCCCTATCGCCGTGCACAATCCGATGGAGAGTTTTGAAGCGAGGAATCCCGGATTTTTTACTCTGCTCCAGGATTGGCCTTTTCCATGGGCGGACTTCATGTTGCGGCAGATGCAGGTTGGAGCCCTTGGGTCTGCCCCGGCGCTTGCCGACGATGTCCCCGAGCCGACAGACCCGACTTGGAACGCGCGGGCTTTCGCGCGCCACAATGATCTGCTGCTTCGGCTCCGGCGGTTTAATGTGCCGATAATCAACGAGGAACCGGGGTACGAAATGGAGGGAACCCGCTCCTGGAACGGGCAGACTTCCCCGACGGTGCGCGCGACCTTCTGGACCGCCGCAATGGCCGGGGCATACACGATGTGGGGCAATCCGGCCACTTACGAGCTCGGCGATCCGGTTCCCTACATGGAGCGCAGCCGGACACCGTCGGATCTGCGCTTGATGGGCGACGTGATGGATCGAGTGCCCTACTGGGAGATGGAGCCGCATAATGAACTGATCAACGCCAACATGGTGGAGGTGTGCGGGGAAGAGTACCGGCGGAACTTCCTCCTGGCCCGGACCGGACGCCATTACCTGGTTTATTCGAGGGACGGCGGCACGATCGAGATGACAACGGACCCGGGCGAGTACGAGCTCGAGTCGATCCTGCTTAACGACGTTCCTGCCGCGTACACGATTGTTCGCCCCAAGGGCCGTTTGACCGCCAAAGACGGAAAAGTCTCCTTCTTCCTGTCTGCCGCTATGGACTGGGTGGCAATACTGAGGAAGGTGGAGTAGTGGACGGGCAACCAGTTTTAGAGCCGGCAACGCCTTACGTCTCCGGCTCTAAAACTGGTTGCCCGTCCTGAAGGAATTTTTAAGACCATGCGCCCTAAGATATTGCTCTTTGCCCTGATTACCCTTTCTCTCCCCTGTTGGACCTTCGCCGCCACGCCCCAGTGGGAAATCTTCGAGGTCACGCTCGAGACCGCCGCCCCAATCAAGAACCCCTTCTGGGATGCGGACGTCACCGCCATCTTCACGCTTGCTAACGGCAATCGGTCGGTCACGATCCCGGGTTTCTACGACGGTGAATCAGGCGGCAAGAAGATCTTTCGTGTCCGGTTCGCTCCCGATAAGCAGGGAACCTGGACTTACCGGACCACCTCCACAATCGGGGACCTGAACGGGAAGTCAGGACAAGTAGAGGTGACTGGGCCGATCTCCAAAGGAGGACTGACCCGGAAACTGTCGACGCCCCGTATCTTCTTCCGGGCGGACGGCAGCCCCTATTACCCGGTGAATTTCGGCCTGTTCCCGCACCCGAACAACTCAGGCGGGACCGATATCGGGCCGGCCCGGCCGCTCGATTTTCCGTCAGAGAAGGTCATGCTGCAGTTCATCGATCTCATGGGCGACCACGGGATCAACATGATGATGGACATACGGGTCCTCTTTCAGCGTTCGCGGACGATCAATGATCCGAGCTTCTACCCGCCTTTTCAGGTCACCGATCCCCAGACCTGGAAGATCGACCGTGACCGCTTCAGCCTGGCCTACTTTCAGCGGCTGGACCGCGAACTGACCCGAGCCCGGGAGAAAGGGCTCTTCTACACGCTGCAGATCCTCACCACTCAGGCCGTTCAGAAAGGGGAGTTCACCTGGACGCACAGTTTTTACAACCGGGCGAACGGCGGATGGCTCGAGGACAAGAACGGCGATGGCGATGCGGACGACGAAAACGAGTACTACAACTTAGACGACCAGACCCATATGAAGTACGTCCGGGCCATGCTCCGCTACACCCTCGCCCGCACCGCCGCCTATTGGAACGTGATGTACCGGATCGGCGGAGACGCCCGGAATCCGAACTCCGGGCGTGTCATTGAACCCCCGCTGGCGATCAAGTGGTACAGCCACTGGTTCTCTTTCGTCCGATCAGAAGACCCGTACGACCGGCCCCTGACCATCGGACGGGCGCTCGAAGTGGTGATGAACGAAGTCGGCTCAGATTGGAACCCTGTCCCCGATACGCTTGCTGCGGATCTCCAAGCGTGCGGCGGGCCGACCGCCAGCATGAACAACTCGCCGATCAAGGACGTCCTCCGGGCCATCGCAGGACGGGGCGAGTGCCTGTGGTTGAACCCCGACTACTCTCGCCCGGTGATCCTGTACGAGGCGCCGCCGATGTGGAAGCGTAAGGACCTGTACGAGTTGATGCGCAAGGCTTACTGGGTCGCCTTCGCCTCCGGCTATGTTTGGGCCTGGCCGGACGCCCATTACGAAGTCCTGGTAGGGAACCCTCCCCGTCTGTACGATGCCGAGTTCTACGGGGTGCAGGGGAATCCTCCGATTCTTGCAGACTTGAAGCGGCTGTCGGCTTTTCTGGCTGACGTGAACGTCGACCTCGCGCGGCTCGCGCCGCTGCGGCGCCTCGTCTCGGAAACCGAACAGGATGTTTACCTGCTGGCGAACCCCGCCGGGCAGTACATTGCCGTCTTTCCGTTCGGAGGCAAGGCGATCCTCCAGTTGGCGGATGCCAAGGCGGGCCGATTTGATGCGCAGTTCTACAACCCGCGAACCGGAGAATATCAGCAGAAATTCGAAACCGGCGGCGGTCCTCAAACCTTCAATGCGCCGACGGCCGAAGACTGGGTGCTGGTGGTTCGGAAGAAATGAAGTTTCTGACTTCGCATCAATCAGACGGGTGGCTCCCGCCGGGAGCGCAGGCGTCTCGCCTAATGCCATTTACTTTTTGGAGCGCGGGGGTGCCCAAGCCATTTGGGAGTGCGGCGGCAACGAGAGGCCGACGCTTTATCAGGCCTCGAGGCGACGCCGCTTTCCCCTATGCAGGAGCGAGCCAAACGGCATCAGCATTGACCGGGATCGATTGTGCACGGGGGAGAGCGGCGTGGCCTCGAGGCCTGATAAAGCGTCGGCCTCTCGTTGCCGCCGCACTCCAAAATGGCC
>RPQK01000132.1 GCA_003819755.1 Acidobacteriota bacterium
CGAGATCCTGAAGCAACTCGGCATTCGGCCGGGCAGCTCGGACCTGCTCACGGAAGCGCGGTAGGGGAGGCTGGCAATCACCGCACGGGTCTTCCGCAGTCTACAGAGCCGCGCACGGCCCAGAGCGAAGCGAGCAGAGTAAGCGGACCATCAGCTCAGCGGCGGTTTGAGTGACTCGCCGCTGAGTTGGGTGGTCCGCTTTGTTCGCTTCGCGGCGAGCCGCTTCGCTCTACGTCGTGCGCGGCTCTGTCACTGCCCTGATTGGCCGGTTTTACGACTGTTCGAGCATCCGCAGCGCCTTCATCGACTCCTCGGCCATCTTTTGCGGGCCCGGAGCAAAATCGAAAACCTCAACCGAGACCCATCCGTCATACCCCAGTTCCTTAAGAGTCCGAAAACCCTTGGCGAAGTCCTTAACGCCGGACCCTGCCCCGAGGTACTTGCCGTCCATTTCCTGAACATGAATATGACGAATCAGGTTGAAGTACTTGCGGATCAGAACTTCGAACGGCTCCTTTTCGTCGAGCGTATTGTGAAAGTCAAACATGGTCTGGATCGACGGATGATTGACTGCCGCAACGACTTTGGCCGCCTCACTCATCGTGTTGACGACGTCCGTCTGGGTCTTGTCCAGCGATTCGATCAGGATTCTCACCCCGCGTGACTGGGCGTGGTCGGCGACGCTGCGCAGTCCCTCGGTGAAATATCCAATCGCTTGTGCGACGGGAATCCCCTGGGCGTTACGCTGCTTGGGAGATCCAAACACCATCACTGTGCCCTTCAGGTCTCCGCAGAAATCAACCAGGCTGCGGATGTAGTCCCAGGATTTCTTGCGCAGGGCCGCATCAGGCGTGGTGCAATGCAGGCCGGCCGGCGGCGCGACAAGCAGCCAGTGTAGACCGGCGCAGGCCAGGCCGTTGTCTCTCATGGCGGCCAACATGTCCCGACGAACAGCGGGCGTAAGATCTGATACGTCGTTCTTGACCAGCGAGAAGGCTGCGATTTCAACTCCCTGGTACCCGGCCTTGCTGACGAGGCGGCACTGCTCGGCCCAAGGCATTCCCTTCATGCTTTCGTTGCAGAAGGCGTATTTGAACTTTCCCGGCGCTCCTCTGACCACGCGAATTCCGGAGGCGAACGCTAGGCTTGAGACGGTAAAATCCCTGCGATTCATCTTCATGGGAGTTAGTTTGCCACCAGCGGCCCGCATGAAGCTAGTCGGTTTGGCGCCTTGTGCCCGCCACGGCTCCGCGCTGATGTACACTGCTTGGTATGCGCCTGGTGAAGCTCGATAACGCTCTGCTCCGGGAAGTTGATGAGCGGCTGAAGTCCGCCAGCCGGAAAGCGGGAGACAGACTGGCGTGCAAGCCGGGATGCACGAGTTGTTGCATAGGGGTCTTCACGATCAACCAGTTGGACGCCGCCAGGCTCGGCCGCGGACTCAGGGAAATGAAAGCGAGCGACCCGGCCAGGGCCCAGGCGGTGCGCCGGCGCGCAGAAGAGGTGGTGAGGATTGTCAAGCCCGACTTTCCGGGCGATGCCGAGACCGGCCTGCTTGAGGATGAGGATGGTATCGATGGCTTCACGAGCGCCTTCTCAGATGTCGCTTGCCCTGCCCTCGACCCCACTACCGGGCTGTGCGACTTGTATGACAGCCGCCCGATGAGCTGTCGGACATACGGTTTGCCGATCCTGCATGAAATGGAGAAGCTGCCTCCTTGCTCGCTGTGTTTCCAAGGCTCGTCTCTCGAGGAAATTGAGAATTGCCGTGTCGAACCTGATCCGGACGGACTGGAAAATGCTATCCTGTGCGAATTGCTGGAGGACGGGGCAAGGGCCTGTCAGGACTTTCCTATGGAGCGCTCCGTGGCAGGCGGGGGGCCGGACGGGCTGGGCCCCGAGACGATTGTGGCATATGCGTTGGTAGCAGGCGAGAGACAAGCGAGCGATGACAGAACTGACGAGTCCCGAGCAGCTCGATGAAGTGTTCCAACTCGATCTGGTGGTCATTTTCAAGCATAGCGGGAGGTGCCCGATCAGCCGCGGAGCGCGGTCGGAAGTCGAAAGGTTCATCCAGGAGATGCCGGACATCCCCGTCTATCTTGTGGATGTTATTCACAACCCGGCTGTGTCCCGTAGCGTAGCGGAAAGAACCGGGATCAGGCACGAGTCGCCTCAGACGATCGTTCTTCGCTCGGGGAGTGTCATTTGGCATGCTTCCCACTACGACGTGACGAAAGCCGCCATCCGCGAAAACCTCGCCGCGTGAGCCTCGGAACTCGTGAACTTCTATCACCTTGCCGGAACCCGATGAAACGAGTATGCGTCTTCTGTGGATCGAGCCTGGGCGCTAACGAGGTGTACGGTCGCGCCGCCCGGGAACTTGGGGGGGCGCTGGTCAGCAGGGGGATTGACCTGGTTTATGGTGGCGGGAGAATAGGTCTGATGGGTATTTTGGCGGACAGCGTCCTCACCAAAGGCGGGCAGGCCTTTGGTGTAATCCCAGCGAGTCTGGCCACGAAAGAGCTGGCTCATTCGGGCTTAACCAGGCTGGACATCGTGACGAGCATGCACGAGCGAAAGGCGGGTATGGCGCGCCTGGCTGACGCCTTTGTCGGCTTGCCTGGCGGTCTCGGCACGTTCGAGGAGCTGTTCGAGGTCATCACTTGGGCGCAGCTTGGACTTCACCGCAAGCCTGTGGGATTGCTGAATGCGGCGCGCTATTTCGATCCGCTGGTGTTCATGGTTGACAGGGCGATCGAAGAAGGATTTGTCCACCCGGAACACCGTCGTTTGATAGTTGTGGAGGAAGATCCGAACGAACTGCTGGAGAGACTGGAACATCACCGCCTGCCGAGTTTACCGAAGACCATTCGGACGGCGGAATCGTAGGTGCGATGGCCGGAGGACCGGACCTCAAAGACCTCAAGGACCTCAAGGACCTCAAGGACGAGCACTCAATGGTCTCATCCTTGAGGCCCTTGAGGTCCTTGAGGTCCTGTCCTCCGGCCAGTAGATCCGCCGGGCCGTCGGCCGGCAACTCGAAAGGCGCGAAAGGGCATTGGCTCTATCTCTCGCGTTGGCATATAGTGTAATTTTCAGGGACCAGGGATTGAGGAAGGTATATGGAAAGGGTTTTTCGAAGAATCGCTGAAGAAATCGGCGCACGGGTCCAACAGGTCGAAGCGGCAGTCGCTCTTCTGGACGACGGGGCGACAGTGCCTTTCATTGCCCGGTACAGGAAAGAGGCGACCGGGGCCTTGGACGACACGAAGCTGCGCACTCTGCAGGAGCGTTTGCGGTACTTGCGGGAGTTGGAGGAGCGCCGTGCGGTGATTCTGCGGACTATAGGCGAGCAGGGGAAGCTGACGCCCGAGCTGGAAGCTGCCGTGCAGGCGGCAGAGACCAAGGTCAAGCTCGAGGATCTGTATCTGCCTTACAAGCCGAAACGCAAGAGCAAAGCCCAGGCGGCGCGCCAGGCGGGCCTCGAACCGTTGGCTCTGGCCCTGCTGGGCGACCCCAACCTCTCCCCCGAGGAACAGGCCGCGGCCTATGTGAACGAAGAGAAGGGGGTCCCTGACGTTGCGGCCGCGCTCGAAGGCGCCCGCCAAATCCTCATGGAGCAGTTTGCGGAGGTTCCTGAACTGATTGGGGCTGCTCGGGAATACGTTTGGGGAAACGGGGTGCTCCAATCGCGCGTGGCGGAGGGCAAGGAAGAGCAGGGAGTTAAGTACGCCGATTACTTTAACGTCGATCAGCCGATGAAGAATATTCCCTCGCACCGCGCTCTGGCTCTGTTCCGAGGGCGGCGTGAAGGTTTTCTCAAGCTGGCTTTGACGATTCCAGAGCTGAAGGCGGAGGAAAACGCGGGTTACGCCAACGAGGGCGAGAAGCGAATCGCCGAGCACTTCGGTGTAAAGCACGAAGGAAGACCGGCCGACGACTGGCTGAGAGACTCGGTGAAGATGGCCTGGCACGCGAAGATGTTTGCGCGGCTCCAGTCGGAGCTCGAGATGCGATTGCGCGAAATGGCCGAGGAGGAAGCGATCAAAGTCTTCGGTCGCAACCTCGAGGATCTCCTCCTTGCCGCTCCTGCCGGGCCGCGTGTGACCATGGGCCTGGATCCCGGTTATCGGACCGGAGTCAAAGTCGCGATCGTGGATTTGACCGGAAAGCTGGTCATGACGGCCACGATTTACCCGCACCAGCCGAAGAACCAGTGGGAGCAGTCAATCGAAACTCTGGCTGAGCTTTGCCGGACCTTCAAAGTCGACCTCGTTAGCGTCGGCAACGGCACAGCGTCGAGGGAGACCGACAGGCTGATTTCGGAATTAATTGCTAAGTATCCCGATCTGAATGTGGCCAAGGTTTTGGTTTCGGAGGCCGGCGCCTCGGTGTATTCAGCATCAGAAGTCGCCGCACAGGAGTTTCCGAACCTCGATGTTTCGCTCCGCGGTGCCGTCTCCATCGCCCGCAGGCTCCAGGACCCGCTCGCCGAGTTGGTGAAGATTGAGCCGAAATCGATCGGCGTCGGTCAGTATCAGCACGACGTCAGTCAGGCCCATCTTTCCCGGGTTCTCGACGCGGTGGTGGAGGATTGCGTGAACGCGGTGGGCGTGGACGCGAATACGGCGTCCATCCCGCTACTCGCCAGAGTATCAGGCCTCAACAAAGGTCTCGCCGAAAGTATCGTTGCCTTTAGAAACGAAAACGGCCAGTTCATCAACCGCGAGCAGTTCCGACAGATCTCCCGCTTCGGCGACAAGACCTTCGAACAGGCGGCCGGGTTCTTACGTATCCGGGCAGGCGAGAATCCGCTCGATCAATCGGCGGTTCACCCGGAGGCATATCCTGTCGTCCAGAGAATAGTCGAAAAGACGGGGCGCCCCGTCGAACAGCTGGTGGGAGACAGCACCTTCCTCCGACAACTGACACCGGCTGATTTCGTCGATACGCAGTTTGGGGAACCGACAGTGCGCGACATCCTCGCCGAGCTGGAGAAGCCCGGCCGCGATCCGCGCCCCGAGTTCAGGACCGCGACCTTCAAGGAAGGCGTCAACGAGGTTTCGGACCTGCAGGTCGAGATGGTGCTCGAGGGCGTCGTCACGAACGTCACGAATTTCGGCGCTTTTGTCGATGTCGGCGTCCATCAGGATGGGCTTGTCCACGTCTCCCAGCTCTCTCACAAGTTCGTTAGAGACCCGCATAGCATTGTGAAGGCCGGGGATATCGTTAAGGTAAAGGTGCTGGAGGTCGACGAGAAGCGCAAGCGGATTTCTCTGACCATGCGGACGGAGCCGCCGCCGCCACGGCCGAAGCCCAGACCGAGACCGAGACCGAAAGAGGCTCAGGCCCCGCCTCAGGCAGACGGCGATCGGGCCCAGCGGCCGCCTCGACGTGAACGGCCGGCCGATCAGCCGGCGGCCGGACCGCGTCCAGAACAGCGACCCAGGCAGCAGGAGCGTCGACCGGAACAGGCGACCAGGGGTGCGGAGAGGCCCACCGAGAGAAGGCCGGAACGGCGACCCGAGAGGAAGCCGGACAAGAAACCGGACCGGAAGCCCGAGGAGAAGGAGCGCATGCCGCAAACGGCGATGGCAGCCGCTTTCGCCAAGGTCGGGCTGTTTGGCCACGGGCGGAAATCGGAAGAGTAGCCTGCAGGAGAGATCGAAAAGTCAGGGTCTACGAGTTTTCGCTGTCGAAAGGACCCCAAGGACCTCAAGGACCTCAAGGACCAGATCGGCGTCAACGTCCTTGAGGCCTTTGAGGTCCTTGGGGTCCTTTCGACAGTGACCTGCTATCGATCTTCCTGAACCCCTTGTGCGAAGGTAAGCATCACATGTCGAAAGGTCGGATACTCATCGCGAAGCCCGGGCTGGACGGCCATGACCGGGGGGCGAAATACGTTGCCCATCTTTTGCGCGACGCCGGCTATGAAGTGATCTACACCGGGATACGGAAGACTCCCGACCAGATCGTTTCGGCGGCCATTCAGGAAGATGTGCAGCTCATCGGGTTGAGCTTGCTTTCCGGAGCGCACAACGTCTTGTTTGAACGAGTCCTTACCCTGCTCTCCGAAAAGGGTGCGGACGACATCCTGGTATTCGGCGGGGGAACCATACCCGCCAAGGACATTCCCCGGCTTCGGTCCATGGGGGTCCGAGCCATTTTTACCCCCGGCACCCCCGCTGAATCGATCCTGCAGACCGTTTCCCGCCTGCTCTCGAAGCCGCCATCCGGTGATCGAGGCCAGGAAGCCATCACAACATGATTCCCGAAGACATTAAAAAAGCAGCGGAAGCGTGGACGGAGAAAGCCGTCCGGCGCGCTACTTCTCGATCCCCGGAGAGAAGCGCGCGCTTTGAGACGGCGTCCGGGACTCCGGTGGAGCGGCTGTACCTGCCAGAAGAGGCCCCGATCACCGAGTATGATGAAAAGCTGGGCTTTCCGGGAGAGTACCCTTTCACGCGCGGCGTCCAGACAACCATGTATCGCGGCCGGCTTTGGACGATGCGCCAATACGCCGGCTTTTCCACCGCGGAGGATTCGAACCGGCGGTATCGTTACCTGCTCGAGCAGGGATCGACGGGGCTGTCCGTGGCCTTCGATCTCCCCACGCAGATAGGGCTCGATTCCGACGACGAACGATGTATTGGCGAGGTCGGCAAGGTTGGGGTGGCGATTGACACGCTGGAGGACATGGAGAGGCTTTTTGAGGGCATTCCTCTGGATCGGGTCTCCACGTCGATGACGATCAATGCCCCGGCCGCCGTTCTCCTGGCGATGTACATTGCCGCCGCCGAGAAACAGGGAGTGCCCAGAGGCCAGCTGGCGGGCACAATCCAGAACGATGTCCTAAAGGAATACATCGCCCGCGGCACCTACATTTTTCCCCCGGAGCCGAGCCTGCGGATCGTGGCAGACATTTTTGCCTATTGCACTACGGAAGTCCCCCGGTGGAACACGATCTCGATCAGCGGTTACCATATCCGCGAAGCAGGGGCGACCGCCGCGCAGGAAGTGGCTTTTACACTCGCGGATGCCATCTGCTACATTGAGACAGCCCTCGCAGCCGGATTGGCGATCGATCAATTCGCGCCCCGGCTGACGTTCTTTTTTGCCGCCCATACGGATCTTTTCGAAGAGGTCGCGAAGTTCCGGGCCGCACGCCGGCTGTACGCCAAGCTGATGAAAGAGCGTTTCAAGGCCGAGGACCCGCGAAGCATGATGCTCCGCTTTCATACCCAGACCGGCGGTGTCACCCTTACGGCGCAGCAGCCCGACAATAACGTGGTCCGGGTCGCTATCCAAGCGCTTGCCGCTGTGCTGGGAGGGACCCAGTCGCTTCATACAAACTCCAAGGACGAAGCGCTGGCTTTGCCGACCGAGGACGCGGTGACCGTGGCCTTGCGCACGCAGCAGATTATCGCCTACGAGTCGGGCGTGACCAACACGATCGACCCGCTCGCCGGCAGTTTCTTTGTTGAAAGCCTGACCGACCAGATCGAGGCGGCCGCCACCGCCTACATCGCCGAAATCGACAGGATGGGCGGGGTCGTGAAGGCTATCGAAAGCGGATACGTTCAGCAGGAGATCGAGCGCTCCGCGTACGAGTTCGGTCGGAGTATCGAGGACAAACGGCGCGTGATTGTGGGTGTAAACGAGTTCAAGTCGGCGGCCGACCCGGATATCGAACTGTTCGAGGTGCCCGAAGAGGTCCGGGCGCATCAGATCGAAAGGCTCAACGAGGTCCGCGGACGTCGTGATCAGAAAGCCGTGAAGGAGGCCTTGGATTGTTTGCGCCAGGCGGCCGGTGATTCCAAGTCCAATCTGATGCCCCCGATCCTGGCGGCCGTCCACGCTTACGCCTCCATCGGCGAGATCTGTGGAGTGTTGAGAGAGTCGTTTGGGGAGTACGAGGAGAGTTTCAGCTGAGATGAGCGTCAAGGGCATCAACCATATCGGGATCGCGGTCGCGTCGATTGCCGAACAAGTGCCGTTTTACCGGGACGTCCTGGGGCTGGAGTACGAGGGCGAGGAAACGGTCGCCGAACAAAAGGTAAAGGTCGCGTTTTTCCGGGCCGGTTCGGTCCGGGTTGAGCTGCTCGAGGCGACCGAGCCGGAGAGCCCGATAGCCCGTTTTATCGAGAAGCGGGGCCAGGGGGTTCATCATCTGGCTTACTCAGTCGAGGACCTGCCCGCACGGATTGCCGAGCTGAAAGAGCAGGGAATCCAGATGATCGACAGTGTCCCCCGAGCCGGTGCCCACGATATGGCGATCGCCTTTATCCACCCAAAATCGACCAACGGCGTTCTGACCGAGCTCTGCGAGCCCCAGGCGTCGTAGAGTATGAAAATTACCCGCTTCGACTACGATTCGATCGACTCCACCAACGCCGAGGCGCGCAGGTTCTGGGGCCGGCCTGAGACGCGCCGGCCGGGAAGGGAAGCGCAAGGCGAGGAGAGGCGGGCCTGGGTTTTTGTCGCCAAGGAACAGACGGCTGGGCGCGGCAGGCTGGGCCGATCCTGGGCAAGTCCACCGGGTGGGCTGTGGTTCACGGTGCTCTGGCCCCTTGCGGCGAGCGTTGCTTCTGCACAGGCGGCTCCGTTGGTCGTCGGTCTGGCGGTTCTCCGGGCTATTGAAAACCACTGTTCCGGTCCGTGCAGGATCAAGTGGCCGAATGACATTCTGATCCGCGCCAGGAAGATCTGCGGAATTCTGTGCGAACTGGAATCCCAGTCAGATACTCCAGCGCTGGTCATTGGCATTGGAATAAACGCCAATTTCCACTCTTCTGACCTCCCCGTCGGTGTTTCCTACCCGGGGACAACATTGCTCGATGAGACGGGTATTCAGACTGACCTTCATCGCCTTCTCCGGGAGACACTCGACGGATTGTCACAGACGCTTCTCGGCTTCGAGCGGGAAGGACTGACTCCTTTCCTTGGGCTGATTAACGCGCGGCTGGCCTGGGTGGGCGCCCGGGTCACGGTTTGCGGCTCGGAAGCGGGAGAGGTTACCGGCCTGCTGCGCGGAGTTGACGAGCGGGGACGCCTGGTCATCGATCGTGACGGCAGGCTGCTCGCCCTCCTGACCGGTGAAGTAAGGAAATCGGTGCTTGAGGATTGACGGACGGGTGACCGATCATCCATGATCGACGCTGACGCTATGTTAGTCTTCAAGTACCAACCCTCAGCGTAATCAGAACTCCTATGAGCATGACTAGTTTGCCCAAACTCACTGCGCAGGAAGCGGCCAGGTTTATTCCCAATGGTGCCACCGTGGCGTTCAGCGGATTCACGCCGGCCGGTGCGGCGAAGGTGGTTCCCTGTGCGATTGCGGTCCGCGCGCGCGAACTGCACGATCTTGACCAACCTTACCGGATTCGCGTCCTGACCGGCGCATCCACCGGGTATTGCCTGGATGAGGCCCTGTCCTCCGCACACGCGATTTCTTGGCGAACCCCCTACCAGTCGTCCCGGACCTTGCGGGACCAGATCAATAGCGGCGAGGTCGAGTTTGTCGACATGCACTTGTCGCATCTCCCCCAGGCCGTCATGTTTGGATTTTTCGGGAAAATCGACTACGCCGTGGTTGAGGCGACGGATTTCAGCGGAGACGGCCGGATCTACTTGAGCACATCGATCGGCGCAACCCCGACGTTCCTGCATTGCGCCGAGAAGATCATCATAGAGCTCAATCGTTTCCACTCGGTGCGGCTCAGCGAGATGGCGGACATCCGAATCCTGCCGCCTCCGCCCCATCGAAGCCCCATTCCGATCCACGACGCGCTGACCAAGATCGGATGGCCCTACATGGCCGTTGATCCGAAGAAGATCGTCGGCGTGGTGGAGAACGAGGAGCCGGACGACGTGGCCCCGTTTGATCCTCCCGACACGGTAAGCGGGAAGATCGCGGAGCGGGTCGTTCGATTTCTGCTTCAGGAGAGACGGGCCGGACGGATTCCGCAGGAGTTCCTGCCCCTCCAGGCCGGGGTCGGCAATGTTGCTAATGCCGTCATGGCCAATCTCGGTGAGAATCCCGAGGTTCCTAATTTCACCATGTACACTGAGGTCTTCCAGGATTCGCTGGTCGACCTCATGGAGAATGGGAAGTTGGTGGCCGCCAGTGCCACCAGCCTGACCGTGACCGAGGGCCAGCTCCGCCGAATGTACGACAACATGGACTTCTTTGTGCCCCGGATCGTGCTGCGTCCTCAGGAACTGGCGAACAATCCGGAGCTCGTCCGGCGCCTCGGGGTTATCGGCATGAACACCGCCATCGAAGCTGACATCTACGGCCATGTGAACTCGACACACGTGGGCGGGACCCACCTGATGAACGGCATCGGAGGCAGCGGCGATTTTACTCGGAACAGCTATCTGTCCGTCTTCATGTGCCCATCGATCGCGAAGGGTGGAAAGATCTCGACAATCGTCCCGATGGTGACGCACGTCGATCACAACGAGCACTCGGTCCAGATTATTGTGACGGAGCAGGGACTGGCCGATCTGCGCGGCCTGGGGCCAATGGAGCGGGCTCACAAGATCATCGCCAATTGTGCCCACCCGGCCTATCGAGAGTATCTGTACCGTTATCTCGAAGAGGCCCGTCCCGGACATATTCGCCATGATCTGAGCAAGTGTTTTGAGCTTCACCGTAACCTCCAGCAGTGCGGGTCAATGCTTCCGGGGGTCGAGAAGCTCTGATGCCACATGGACTGACTATTCGCCCGGCGGTCCCTTCAGACACCGCCTTGATTTTGTCTTTCATTCGACAGCTGGCAGAGTACGAGCGTCTGGCTGATCAGGTGGAAGCGACAGAAGCCGAGCTTCATAAGTGGCTCTTCTGCGACCAGCCCGTGGCGCGGGTCTTGATCGCCGAATACTCGGGTGAAGCCGCCGGCTTTGCACTTTTTTTCCACAACTTTTCCACATTCCTCTCGAAGCCGGGAATCTTCCTTGAGGACCTGTACGTGCGCCCAAGTTCGAGGGGGAAAGGCATCGGCAAGGCGCTGCTGACAGAGTTGGTCAAGCTGGCTCACCAGGAGGGCTGCGGCCGTGTCGAGTGGGCCGTGCTTGACTGGAATGCCCCGGCGATCGACTTCTACAAGTCGCTCGGCGCCCGCCCGATGTCCGATTGGACGATCTTCAGGCTGGATCGTGCGGGAATCAAGGCGTTGGCGGAAGGGGACGAAGGATGAAGGTGCGGAAAAATCGAATTTGTCGGCTACCGTGCAATCGCGCCTGATGCTCGAGACTTCCCTCTTTTGGATCTCCGGTTAGCGTGCAGGCTTCAATCACACGGTCCCATCTGGCGACGGGACCCACGGTTGCCGACAAATTCGATTTTTTCAGACCTCCGCACTGCACTACTACTGTTCACTCCGGCACCACCACCACCGTCTGGCACAGATCGGGTGCTGTGGCGGGCCACATCAGTTTCTGTCCAGAAGCTGTTTCGGCTTGCAGGTAGTACTCGATGTCCTGCTTCAGTGGCGGGAGCGAAGCCTGATAAACCGCGCGGCCGAGGTGAGTCGCATTCACAATCTGATACTTCCCGCGTCCCATTGGTCTCCAGCGCAGGACCAGGCTCTTGATGGGCCGGTTGTCGATAGCCAGAACCCGAACAGAAACGGCCTCTCCGGTCCGTGCCTCGGAGCGAACCGTCGGAACGGCCAGGCGGCTCGGTCCTCGATACTCCTTGCCTGGGGTGGCTTCGGGCGGGACCGGCTCACCGCTCGCTTGGACGATCTTGGCGTCGTAGAACGAAAGAAACTGGAGGAGGCCCCGGTTGTGCTGTTCCAAGTTGGCGATCGTTCCAAGCTCGCCGGGAGTATCGGTTGCCGCCAGAAGGGTGGATAGCATCTTCTCCCAGGAGCGGGCCATCCGAACACGGATCTCCACCGCTTCTCGAGCCCTCTGTTTCTTCTGGATGTCGTCTTTTTGCTGGTCTAACGCAGCCATTATCGCGTCCAGTTCGGCCCTCAGGCTTCCCACCTCGGCAAGCGTCCGCATGTAACGGTAAGTGTTAAGCCAGTAGTCGAAACGCTCGAGGTTTCCCGCGCCCCGAACCTCGCCACGCAGCCTTTGAAGTTCGTCCACAAACGAGTACGAACCGGGGTCGACTTTCAGAGGGTTGATTCCTCCGGGTCCGTTTTTCCAATCCGACGGCTGGGGAAGGTCAAGCCCGTCAATCCTGGCTAATAGCCGGCCCGCCGTTTTTGCCACAGATTCGCCGAAGTTGGCTCGGGCGAAATCGATATAGAAATCCTCAATGGGCATCGTGCGGCGCCGCTCGGGGGGCGCGGGCTTGTCGTTACCGGCGGCACGGGGAGGCGCTGAGATCTTCCAATCCGAGGGGGCGTAGGACTGGTCCCAGCCGGCTGCGGCGAGAGCAGCCACGTTGGCCGCCAGGATCTTGGTCCGCCAGTGAATGCCGAGGAGGCCCGTACAGCCCATCGCCTTCGCGTCGACGGCGTCGTAGCGCATTCTTCCGACCCAGGCCTGCGCCGAGACCAGGTTTGGCTCGTTCTCCACCCAGGGGATCGCCCATTTTGGTATTCCTCTAAGGACGGCAACCACCGATTCCACCCAATCACGACCGAATTCACGGTTCA
>RPQK01000133.1 GCA_003819755.1 Acidobacteriota bacterium
CGTATCTCGGGACGAGGCTTCGACTCCCTGGGAGTGCAGGCGAGACGCCTGCACTCCCAGGGAGTCGAAGCCTCGTCCCGAGATACGTATAAAGTACAGAGCCGGGTCACCGCACTCCAATATCCAAAAGCGCTTTTTCGACACCCTCGCGTCGTGCGCGGCTCTCTGGAAGAAAGCGACACCGCTTGCGTAATGCGCGTAATGCCGGTAGGGATTGCGCCCAGGCTTCGGGCTCTGTTCAATCGGGAAAACACGGAAGTAGACAATCTACATGCTAAGGCAGTAGACTATCTACATGCACGAAAGAATTGAGCTGCTGCAAGGGACACTGGACATGCTGATACTTCAGACCCTGCGGTGGGGACCCCAGCACGGTTATGGCATCAGCAACGCGATTCGAGCTGGATCGCAAGACATCCTTCAGGTAGAGACCGGGTCTTTGTATCCGGCGCTTCACCGGCTGGAGAAAAAAGGCTGGGTCAAGTCCGAGTGGAAAGTCTCGGAAAACAAGCAACGCGCCAAGTATTACCGCCTGACGGCGTCCGGCAGGAAACAACTTGCTGCCGAGCAGAGTCGATGGAATCAGCTGAGCGGAGCAATTGCCGCCCTCATGAACGCCGGGGAAAGTGAGGAGGAGGCATGAAGCGCTGGTGGTCTTTCCTTCCCACGCGCCGCCGCGAAACGGAACTCGAGGAAGAGATTCAGGCACACCTGGCCATGGCAAGGCAGGATCGTATCGAGCGCGGCGAAACACAAGAAGAGGCCGATGCGAACGTCTTGCGAGAATTCGGGAACCTGACCGCGGTGAAGGAGGTAACGCGCCAAATGTGGGGATGGAGCACACTTGAGGCGTTCGTGCAGGATCTGCGCTATGCAGCGCGAACCTTAAAACGAAGTCCCGGATTCGCGGCGGTCGCGGTGCTGACGCTGGCGCTCGGGATCGGCGCCAACACTGCAATTTTCAGCGTCGTTAACCTGGCTATTTTAAAGCCCCTGCCTTTTGATGATCCGGACAAGCTCGTCCAGGTTTGGACCCGCGGTCTTCGCAGCGGAGGAGGCGAGGGAGATTGGTCCTCCTTCCCGGACATTGTCGATTGGCGAAAAGAAAACGAGGTGTTCGAGGAGATGGCGGCCTACCGAACCTGGATATTCACCATTTCCGGGGATGTGCCGTCGGAAGCGATGCCCGGATTCTTGATGACGGCCCGGTTCTTCCAGCTGCTGGGAGTCAAGCCCTTAATTGGCCGGACCTTCCTGCCTGATGAAGACCAGCCGGGAAAGAATCGTGTTGTGGTTCTGAGCCATGGATTGTGGCAGCGTCGCTTCGGCGCTGATCCCTCGGTTCTCGGCCGATCGATCACGGTCAGTGGCGGCAGTTACACGGTCATTGGGGTAATGCCGGCCGGGTTCCGTTTCTTTTACGCTTACCCGGACATATTCGAGCTCTACATGCCGCTGCAGCAGTTTGGCGATCAACAGGAACGCGGCAGTCACAACTATTACGCGATTGGAAGACTCAAGCCCGGGGTTACGGTTGAGCAAGCGCAGCTGAACATGGCGGCCATCGGCCGTAACCTGGCTCGTGAATACCCATCCACCAACAAGGACCTGGAAGTCGCGGTGACTCCGCTTCAGGCGCACATGAACCGTGGAGTGCGCGGCGCCCTCCTTGTCACGCTTGGAGCCGTCGGCCTGGTCTTGTTGATCGCCTGCGCGAATGTCGCGAATCTTGTCTTGGCGCGGGCCAACGCTCGGACGCACGAGTCGGTGGTTCGCGCGGCGTTGGGCGCGAGCCGGCGAAGACTGCTTCAACAGAGCCTCACCGAGACCTTGCTGCTGGGTGCTTTGGGGGGAGCAGGCGCGCTGCTCCTCGTGTCTATCGCCATAGGACTAATACGTAACTCCGGTTCGGATCAGGTCCCCAGGCTGCCGGAGCTGTCAATCGACTGGCGAGTCCTGTTGTTCACCCTGTTCGTCTCTTTAGGAACTGCGGCGATTCTGGGTCTGGCGGCAGCGGTTTCGGCTTCTCGACTGTCAGTGAACGAGGCGTTGCGGGAAGCCGGAGGCGGCAAAACGACGGCAAGTACGGGAACCGGCCGTTTACGAGCGGGCCTGGTTGTGGCCGAGATCGCGCTCACGCTGATGTTGGCGATAGGTGCGGGGCTTTTGATTCGGAGCTTTTCACGGCTCCTCGATGTCAACATGGGGTTCGATCCCTCCGACCTGATGGTCGCGTACCTCATGGCCCCGCCTCAGGCAGCTGATCCTGCCGTTTTCTTCGAGCAGGTTATGCAACGCGTGAGTGAAATCCCCGGTGTGGAAGCGGTGGGCGCCGCCCTGCCTATTCCCCTCACAGGCATAAACGAACAAGGGGGGTTCAGAATCGAGGGGCGTCCTGAACCCCCGTCAGGGGTCGACGAGTTCCTGGCGAACAAGCCCCGCGTCTTCCCCAATTATTTCCAGACAATGAAACTGACCTTGCTGCGCGGCCGGTGGATTACGGAACAGGACCGGTTGGGCGCGCCTGACGTCTGCGTCATCAGCGACGTAGCCGCGCGGCGATACTGGCCGGGAGAGAACCCGATCGGCCGGCGCCTCAGCGTGGATGAAAGGGATGGGAAGACGGTCTGGCGGGAGATAGTGGGTATTGTCCAAGGCGTCACCCATTTCGGATTGGACGTCGACAGGATAGCCGAGATCTATGTCCCCTATTGGCAGTTGCGCGAGAATCTGATGGGGTTGGTGGTTCGAACACCTCGGACCGTGTCGGAAATTGAGCCGAAGATCCGGCGAGAGATCAGCGCAGTCGATTCGAGCGGTGCAGCCTTCCGAATGCAAACGATGGAGGACCTGGTGGCTGGGGCACAGTCCAGCCGGCGTTTTCAAATGACGCTCCTGGCCGCGTTCGCCGCTCTCGCCCTGGTTCTCGCCGCGGTGGGAGTCTACGGCGTAGTCGCTTACTCGGTGGTCCAACGGACCCGCGAGGTGGGGATTCGGATAGCCCTGGGAGCGCGGCATCGACAGATCCTTGGGATGGTCGTCAGGCAAGGCTGCCGACTGGCCTTTGCCGGGGTTGCCCTCGGCCTGATTGGCGCTTTTGCTCTTACTCGGCTGATGTCGCATCTGCTGTTCGGCATCACCGTAACGGATTCGCTGACTTTTGTGACCGCTTCGGCCGTGCTCATAGTCGTCGCCCTGGCCGCCTGCGCAGTGCCTGGTTTGCGCGCCGCACGCGCGGATCCGCTCGCAGCACTCCGCTATGAATAGATAGGCAGGGACAGCGGTATACTTGCCCTCGATGAAAAGCGCCTCACGCCTTCTGACAATCCTGGTTCTGACATCCACTTGCGTCCTCGCGTCCGATCAGGTGCAGATGATCTTTCCGCAGCTCGCCAACGGCCATGGTTCAGGCGTAGTCATCAGGTCCGAATTGATCCTGATCAACAACTCCAACCGCGAAACAAGTGGTCTTGTTGAATTCTTTGACGACAACGGCCAGGCGCTGGCACTGGCAACGAATGCGGGCCATGGCGCGCAGTTTAGTTTTCAAGTGGGTAAGGGCCACGTCTTTCGGCTTCAGACGACGCCGGAAGAAACGCTTCAAACCGGCTGGGCAAGGGTCCGGTCGGATGTTCGACTGGCCGGGTCAAACACCTTCTCGGTGTTCGATGCTTCGGGCAAGCTTCTGAGTCAGGTGGGAGTCGGGGACTGTAGTCCGGTCGAACGGACAATGGTGCCTGTAGACATGACCGAGGGCAGGAATTCGGGATTTGCGGTCTGCAACCCGGAGAGCGGAATGACTGCTTCTCTTCACTACGAGCTCCGGGAAATGAATGGCCACAAGGTCGCAGAGGCCGACCGCACGTTGTTGGCGCAAGAGCATCGCGCCCAGTTCGTTCCCGAAATCTTCTCCGGACTCGATCTCGGCCAATTCAAAGGTGTTCTCTCCGTCTCGAGCAGCAGTCCCGTTTCGTTTTTGGGCCTTCGCTCGCGAGGGGTAAATTCAACTTCCCTGCCGTCGCTAACTGGGGCTTCGAGCGGGTCGGGACCCTATCAGGCGACGCTCGCACGCTTCAGCGACGGTCGATTTGGAAACTCGCGTATCCAGACCTCGTTTTTCCTTTTGAATGACTCCGCGACGGAAATCAACGCCCGACTGGAGTTCGTGAGTGAAGCCGGCGCTGAAATGCTCGTCCCGATCAGCGGTCAGTCGGTCAAATCTGTCAACGTCCCCGTTCCGCCAGGCGGAGCGGCTGAAGTGACAACGGGAGGCACGACACAGCCGGGCATGACCGGCTGGGCCCGCGTCAGCGCCAACCAGCCGATCATCAGCGGAGCGGCTTTTACCGTCAGCGAAGAACCGTCCGGTCAGTTTGTGTCGGAAGTGGGGGTCCCGGCCAGTGAACCGGTTCGCCGGCCCTTTATTTACGCGGTCGAGAAAGGCGAGGCATCTACCGGCATTGCACTAACGAATGTGACCAGCCAGGAGTTGACCGCGCGATTCAAGCTGTACTCCGTGGCCGGCTCCGGAGCTCCGATTCTCCGAGCCGAAACATCCGTCGCGCTTGCGCCATTCGCCCATCTCGGCCGGTTCATCTGGGAGCTTTTTCCTGACGTCGCAGAGATCATAGGCCGCGATTTCGAAGGTCTTCTCGAAGTCATCCCGCACGTCACGCCATTTGGTGAAGACGTGCCCGGCCCGGTAGTGGCCATGACGCTTCTCGCTCATGGTCCCAAGCTTACTTCTCGGCCGGCGGCCGGCTACATTCTCACGACTCGGTCGCTTTCGTCCTGGGATTCGCAGGTCGACAACCTCCTCGCTCAGATGACGCTCGATGAAAAGGTCGGACAGATGACTCAGGCCGAGCGCGGATCACTGGACAGCCAGGCAGAGGACATAAGAACCTACTTCCTTGGTTCGATTTTAAGCGGCGGTGGTTCCGGCCCAGCCGAAAACCAGGTGGACGCATGGTCGCAGATGTACGACCGCTTTCAGTCAAAAGCCCTCCAGACCAGATTGAAGATCCCCATCCTTTACGGAATTGATGCGGTCCACGGACACAACAACATCAAAGGAGCGGCCGTATTTCCCCATAACATCGGACTGGGCGCGACCAGGAATCCCGACCTTGTCGAGAAAGCGGCTCGCATCACGGCCAGCGAAGTCCGAGCCACGGGAATGAACTGGACGTTTTCCCCTTGTGTTACGGTGCCGAGGGACGAGCGCTGGGGCAGAACATACGAAGGATTTGGAGAAGATCCAGGTTTGGTGCGCCTGCTGTCCGAGGCAGCGGTGCGCGGTTATCAAGGCGGCGATCTGAAGGATGCGGGAAGTATTTCCGCGTGCGCAAAGCATTATGTAGGGGATGGAGGAACGACCGGCGGCAAAGACCAGGGGAATACGGAGGTTGATGAAACCACGCTGCGAGCCATCCACCTGCCCGGATATCTCGGAGCGTTGGACGCCGGGGTGGCGACTATCATGGTTTCTTTCAGCAGCTGGAACGGCGTCAAACTGTCGGCTCACGGGTACCTGATGACCGACGTATTGAAGAACGAGTTGGGTTTTGAGGGTTTTCTGGTCTCCGATTGGGCCGCGATCGATCAACTCCCCGGGGACTATCGGGCGCAGGTTAAAGCCAGTGTCAGTGCAGGAATGGACATGTTCATGGTTCCCTACCGCCACCGGGAGTTTTACGCCACGCTCCGAAGCCTGGTACAGGCGGGTGAGGTCCCGGTGTCACGAATCGACGACGCCGTTCGCAGGATACTGCGTGTTAAGTTCGCGGCAGGGCTGTTCGACCGTTCTCCGCTCACTGATCCTGCCTTCAAGGCGAGGTTCGGTTCGGTTGGACATCGAGAAGTGGCCAGAGAAGCGGTTCGTCAGTCAGTCGTTCTGCTCCAGAATCAGGGCGGGATATTGCCGCTCGCCAAAAACATCGGCCGGATCCATGTCGCAGGCAAGAACGCCGACAACATCGGCAACCAGTGCGGCGGCTGGACGATCGAATGGCAGGGGAAGAGTGGAGACATCACCCCGGGGACCACGATTCTCGAGGCCGTTCGTCACTCCGTCTCTCCGGCAACAACTGTCTCGTTTTCGATTGACGGAAGCGGGGCATCCGGCGCCGATGTGGGAATCGCCGTGATCGGTGAAACCCCTTATGCCGAGGGACCGGGGGACGACGCCGATCTGAGTCTCGCTGCGCAGGATGTCGCGGTCGTTGACAGGATGCGCCAAGCCGGGACCCGAGTTATTGTGATCCTGATTTCGGGCCGCCCGATGCTCCTCGATCCGATTTTAGGAAAAGTCGAAGCTGTGCTAGCCGCGTGGTTGCCCGGGACCGAGGGACAGGGGGTGACAGATGTCGTTTTCGGGGACTTTCGTCCGACCGGCAAGCTGCCCTGCTCCTGGCCGAAGGACATGAGCCAGATACCGATCAACGTCGGAGACGCGGTCTACGATCCGCTTTTCCCGTATGGGTTTGGATTGACCTATTAGCCAGAGAGTGAGCAAACAGTTGTCGCTACGGGCGAGAAGCCGCACTCGATACATATCTCGGAACGGTAACGGGCACTGGCACATTCGAAGTTGTAAGCAGCCGTGGGTCCCGTCTCCAGACGGGACCTGGTCCCATCTGGAGATGGGACCCACGGTTGCCCGCAACTCTTAGTGTGTGCTGTAGGCGGCGAACGGGGCGGGGACGCCCCTTGCCCCAGCGCAGGCGAGACGCCTGCGCTCCCAGGGCGACGCGTTAAGCGCGGGGACCGCGTCGACCCGAGATGGTACAGCACAGTTCAGGCTTCCGTGACGCACCCGGCCGTCGACTTTCTGATCGGTTACCCGTGTCGCAAGGCTCTTGCGGGATCTACTGCAGCGGCGCGTCGGGCAGGCAGGTACGCGCTCGCGATACCGACAAAAGACAGGAGGGCGGCGGACGCAATGTAGATCACTGGATCGCCGGCCTTTACTCCCCAGAACATCGTATCGGCCATGCGTGCCGCCAGGATGGCAAACGGAAGGCCGGCGATCAGGCCGGTGATAATCACGAGCGCGCTCTGGCGTAAAACTCTCAAGGCCACGTAAGAGGGCGATGCCCCCAAAGCCATCTGTATTCCGATCGACTGACGCCGGCGGCCGATCCGGTAGGAAAGAACGCCATAGAGCCCGATCGAAGCGAGAATCGTCGCCAGGATTCCGAAGGCGCTGGAGAGTCCCGACAGGAGACGTTCGGTCAGCAGCGTGACGTCAAGCTGGCTCCTGATGGTGATTACATCGGAGATCAGTATTCCGGGATTGACCCGCGCAATGAGATTTCGGACCGGGTGCAGCAGCTTCATTTCCTGGTTTGGAGCCCGAGGAGCGACAATCAACGTCACCCGTTGCTCGACATCCCTCGGTTGACGGAGTGGAAGGAAGGCAAAGCGCTTCGAGGACTCCCGGAGGTCCCTGTGTTTCGTGTCTTGTACGACCCCGATAATTCGGTACGTGCTGTTTCCCCCCGGCCTGGGGAATTCGAGCGATTCCCCAATGGGATCCCGGTCCGCGAAGAATTTGCGCGCTGCGGACTCGTTTATCAGTGCCACCCGCGCGGCTCCCTCCGCGTCCTGCCTGGTTAACAGGCGTCCGCGGAGCAGGGGTATCCCCAGGACTTCGAAATAACCCTCAGACACGTGGTTTGTGTGAATGGTCGCGTCCTCGGTTGTTGCCGGTTCATAGCCCCGAACCCGCACTCGGCCTGCGCGATCTCGCCCCGACAAGGGCGTGAGGATCGAGAGTGCAGCGGCGCGAACCTCCGGGAGTTCCCGCACACTCTCCAGAGCTTGATTCCAGATTGCTATGGGTGGACCGGCCTGCACATACCCTTCGGGAAGCCGGAGCGACATCGTCAGGGCTTCCTGGGACCGGAAGCCGAGATCGACATTTCGAAGGGTCGCAAGAGTTTTCACAAAGGCGATAGCTCCGACTAATAGAACAAGGGAAAGACCGACCTGAAACGCGACCAGACCGTGCGCCATCATTGCGCTGCCGCGCGATTCACTTACACGCTCTTGCCCCTCCTTGATTGCCTGCTCCAGGTCCGTTCGGAACGCTCGCCAAGCCGGCACCAGGCTTGAAATGAGACCGGCCAGGAGGGTGACTGCCAGCGCGAACGCCAGCACCCGCCAGTTGAGCCCTGCCTCGAGAGTGATGGGGCGACGGCCCTGGCGAAACAGGTTCTCAACCAGACCCACTCCCCAGCCCGCAAGCAGCACTCCGGGAACGGCGCCCAAACAGAACAGGAGTAGCGTTTCCGTCATCAACTGCCGCACGATCCGCGCCCGCCCGGCGCCCGCGGCCAACCTGATAGCGAACTCCCGTCCCCGGCTGATTCCCCGTGCGAGCAGCAGGTTCGCGACATTGGCAATAGCCAGTAACTGCACCAGACCTACAATGCCCATCAATGCGTACAACGGCTCAGAGAAGCGGCGGCGAAGTCCGTCCATCCCCTTTGCAGCCGGCTCAACTTGAAGGTGATGCCAGTGCTTGGCAATCAAATCTGCCGGAAACCGGGAGTCGGATATAAACGACCGGTAGACGCGGTCCGCCTCGGCTTGCGCGGCGACTGCAGAAACGTCGGGTTTCAGCCGGGCGATAATCCCGTGCAGCCAGAGAGTCTCGGCGTTCTTTAACAGGTCCCCTTCGATGTTGACTGGCACAGTGATATCCACGGGAGACCCGGGCTGCAGCCCGAAGAATTCCGCTGGTGTCACTCCGACGATCGTGAAGGTCCGCCTGCCATTTGAAATCGATTTTCCGATCACCCCCGGGTCCCCGCCGAATCGTTGCCGCCAATAACGTTCGCTGATCACGACAATCGGCGGACTCATCTTCTCGTCTTCGGGGGCCATCAATCGTCCGAGTCTGGGTTTCAAACCGAGGACTTGGAAATAGTTCACGGAAGCGACCTGCCCCATCACCTGCTCCAGCTTGCCGTCGATCTCGATTCGCAACTCGTCGCTAGCGAAGGCCGCCATGCCGGAAAAGCAGGTGGTCTCGTCGCGCAAACGGGAAAAGCCGGGATAAGACGGAGGACCTGAGGGTCCGGCGGTTCCAGCAGTTTCCAGGAAAACCAGTTCCTGCGGGTTCTCTACGGGCAGCGAGCGCAGCAGCACAGCGTCCACCAAGCTGAAGATTCCGGTGTTCGCACCCACGCCGAGGGCAATCGTCAAGATCGCCGCCGCGGTAAAAGCCGGAGCCTTCCGGAGGGACCGAAAGCCGTAACGCAGATCCTGGCCGAGTTGGTGAAACCACAGCCAACGCTGCCCTTCGAAGAATTTCTCGCGGGCGATCGTAACGTTCCCGAAAGAGCGCCTCGCGGCTGCTTCCGCTTCGGCCGGCGGCATGCCTTCTGCCACGAGCCGGTCCGCCTCCAAAAGGATGTGAGATTCGATTTCAGCGTCAAAATCGGTGTCGCGGCGCTTGCGGAACCACATAAAGCCTCTCTAGGTGGGGGATTTTTCGGCGCTCAGAACTCGCGCGACCGCAGCCACAATCCGCTCCCACTGGCGGGTTTCGGACGAAAGCTGCTTCTTTCCGGCGGGAGTAAGCGTGTAGAACCTCGCCTTCCGATTGTTGCCGCTCGTTCCCCACTCTGCAGTTACCAGACCTTTGCCCTCCAGTCTCTGTAAAGCCGGGTACAGCGATCCGTGATCGACGAGGAGCTCGTTTCCGCTCAGGGTCTGAATGGCTCGCGCTATTCCCTGTCCATGCTCCTTGCCAAAGAGCAGCGTCCGGAGGATCAGCAGATCCAGCGTTCCCTGCAGGAGGGCGATTCGCTCGTTTTCGACTTCTCGTGTTGACATTCTACCCGAGAGTAACAAGGCTTGGTTAGAATGTCAACATGTAAGCGCAGATCCCTGATCCGCGGTCGTGCTGCTCTCCGGAGTCGGATGGACAGCTGCTTTTCTCCAGTGCGATAATCGCGCCATGGCAAAGCGTCGAATTGTCGAACACTATGGCCGCTGGGATGCCGACGACCGGTCTTTTGACCAGGCGTTCTGGCAAGCCCAGGGTCCGACGGCGATCTTCGAGGCTGCCGAACAAATGATCCGCGATTATCTGCTACTGCGCACTGGCCATGTTGACACACCCCGACTTCAAAGAACTGTTGAATGTTTTCAACGCGCACAACGTCCGCTACCTCGTTGTCGGCGGGTATGCGGTCATGATGTACTCCAAACCGCGCTTCACCAAGGACCTGGATGTCTGGATTTCGGGCGACCCTGAAAACGCCCGCGCCGTCTATTCAGTCCTTAAAGCTTTCGGGGCACCATTATCCCGCCTGACCGAGGGGAGCTTCTCCCAAAAAGTTTCTTCTATCAGATGGGCGTACCGCCCCTGCGAGTGGACGTCATGATGTCGCTTCCCGGATTCCTGACAAGTCCGTCCTTTCGCTCGTGACCGATCCTGTGCGCCCTGGCGTAGTTATCTACGGGAGTTTCTTCGGAGTGTTCAGGAGCACCGATGGAGGCGCCACCTGGTCGCAGCTGGACAAGGCCCACCAGCCGGGCGCCGGTGTACGGTCGCTGCTGATCGACCCGAACAACCCGGATTGCCTTCTCGCCGGGACAGATTTCTCCGGCATTTACCGCATCAACCTGACAACCCAGGCGGCAGCCGAGCTGTTCCTGACCAGTCCCCCAGGTTTGGAGCGAATAGCGGTCGGCCACTAATTTCACTATTCGCTGGTTCGCCAAAAACATCACTGGGAAAAGTGAAGATCGAGTTTTCCGCTGACGGAGGCAAGAGTTATTCGCAGGTGACGGCCTCCACCGAGAATGATGGAGAATACCTTTGGCAGGCACCCGCTCAAGCTGTGACCGATGGCCGCATTCGTATAAGCCAGGTCGGAGGGGCGCTGTCGGACACCAACAAGAAAAGTCGGCGAATGGGATCTCGACCTGGGGCCAGGATGCAGGACAGCCAAGCTCATCAACCAACTGATGCCGTCGGTCAGCCAACAGATGGGCGGCTACATCCTGATCCGCTCGGACGTGCCGGTCATCTCCCAGGCATTGTTCAGCAACGGCCGTTTCCTGTCCGCCGTTCCTCCGACGCAGCTGAAACCGGAGGAGCAGTGAGGACTGCGAAGGAGACTCGGGGCTTTCCCCAAAGGCGTTTAACTTGATTGTAGGGACTAGTTGCTTTTTTTCCGAAGGGACTGTCCGCTAACGCGCCCCTTCTTTCCCAAGGAAGCGGGTCGGTCGGTTTCCAACGCAGGGTGGGTTTCGGACCCGCCCTGATAAAGCAGCGGGCGGGTTCGAAACCCACCCTACGTTGGAAACCCCGGCAATTGCACGTTTCCGGCACTGCCTCCGAAGAACGAATTGTAGGTCCCCGTTGTGTTCGCGGCACCGGCGCCGGTACCAAAGAAGTTGTTGCTGCTCGACTCACTCATGAGCGGCTGGGAGCCAGTAAATCCACCGACAGCCGGCAGCGGCCGGCCATTAACGAGGAACCCCTTCGTGGTCTCAATGTATCCGTCAACAGTCAGCGTCGAAGTCGGCTGGGTGGTGTTGATTCCGATCCGACCTTCCGCGTCTACCAGCCAGCGCGCCGCGCCCGCCGTTTCGTCAAACAACCCTAGAGAACCGTCGCCGCCCTGCCGGCTACGCAACATGTACTGATGTCCGCCCCCACGGGTGTCCTCGATCGCGAGGCCGGGATCCGTCCCTTTGAGGTCCAACCGGGCGGACGGAATTGACGTTCCTAATCCGACGCGTCCCTCGCTGTCAATGTAGACGGCATTGTCAGGAGCGCCCTGTTCCACAACAATCGATCCCCTATCAACAGGATTCTGTTCACTTACTGCCTTTCCTCCCTGAATTTCGAACCAACCGTAATGCACCTCGTCCTTCGAAAGACCGGCCTGGCCCGGCTCCTCCGATGCAGCTGGCTGGACAACCAACTCCCACTTGTAGCGGCCATCGGCAAGCGGTCGGCCTTGCTCGTTGAGCAGGCTGAAGCGGGTACGGACTCCTGCCGGAAAACTCTTTTTCAGGTAAAAACCCTCGGGCCCTGAGATTGTCAATTTGTGTGCTGCGCCGGGAACCTGACTGGGCCAATCGATCGAAGACTCGCGATAGTCCGCTACCAAGTAATCAGGCGAGGACTGCGCTGGCTGACTAAAGGCAAGGGCGGACAACATCAGGATCAGGCCAATAAGGACGCACGAACAGCGGGAACGCATGGTTCACCTCCCGGATGAAATGCGCCGGCGGAACCACTTACCGGTCGAAATGAATGCGAAGGACGCGTCGCGAGCACCGCTCGTCCGGTTTCGAAAGAGACGGATTCCGACCGAATTCCGCCTATTAACCGCTTCCTTGGGAGTCAGACCAAGGAAGCGGTCGGACGGCGGTTCCAACGTAGGGTGGGTTTCGAACCCGCCCGGTGCTTTATCAGGGCGGGTTGAAACCCACGGCCCTGAAGCCTCCTCGTGAGCGAGGACCGGGAGCTC
>RPQK01000134.1 GCA_003819755.1 Acidobacteriota bacterium
AGACGCGATCAGCGAGGGCATCGGAGCCGTGAAAGATGACGACAGCACCGGGCGTTGAGAAAAGCCGGGCGGTGGCGGGGGTGCGAAGCCCGGAATCGAGGATCACCTTCGTCAGCGGCTTCTGCCTGGAACCCCGCGTATCCAGCGACGGATCATCTGCCAGAACAGTATTAACTCCAACGAGCAGGGCATCATATTCGTAACGCCAGCCGTGAACGATTCTGCGTGCCGCCTCTCCCGTGATCCAACGGGATTCCCCCGAAGCAGTTGCGATCCGCCCGTCGAGAGTCATGGCCAGCTTGAGCAGGACAAAAGGGCGGCCGGTCTGGATGAAGTGGAAGAACTTTTCGTTCAGTCGCAACGCTTCTTCCCGGCAGATCCCTTCGTGGACCTCAATTCCGTGTTTTCGAAGTGCCTCTATTCCCTGCCCCGAAACCAGCGGATTGGGGTCAAGAGTGGCGATAGAGACCCGTCGGATCCCCGCCTGAATGATGCTTTCGACGCAGGGAGGAGTCCGTCCAAAATGCGAACAGGGTTCGAGATTAAGGTGCAGATCCGCCCCCCGGGCCAGTGGGCCAGCCGCCCGGAGGGCGACCACTTCCGCATGGTCCTTCCTTTCGTAGACGTGATAGCCCTCGCCGACGATGATGCCATCTTTGACGATGACGGCCCCGACGAGCGGGTTGGGGCTGACCCTCCCGACTCCGCGCCTGGCGAGCCGGAGGGCGCGTTTCATGTAGCGAGTGTCGTCGTCTAAGGCCACGGGGGGAACTCCGGTGAGGTAGAAAGGCAGATTTTCTTTTGAGTTGTGGTGACCATGCCCGTGAACTCTCAAAAAGCCCGTTTACCGCCCGCGCTCTACCCCGACGGCTGCGGGCAGGGCCGCCTTGCGGATTCGCAGGGTGTGGATCCGGCGGCGGTCCGCGCTCAGCACTTCCACCTCCAGGCCATGAACAGTCATAGTTTCTCCGGCCATTGGAACCCGGCTCAAAGTGGAGACAACCAGACCCGAGATTGTGGTGACATCCTGTTCACCAAAATGGACATCGAGTTTCTCCTCGATCTCCTCGAGACTGACGCCACCACGGACGATATAACTGCCGCTGCCCTCATAACTCAAGTCGACACGCCGAAGCTCGTCCTCATCACGAATGTCGCCGACGATCTCTTCGACCAGGTCTTCGATGGTCACCAGCCCGGCCACTGCGCCGTATTCGTTGATAACAATCGCCATGTGCTCGGCGTTGGACTGCATCTCCTTCAACAGCTCGGCAACTCTTTTTGTCTCAGGTACGAACCAGGGTTTGAGGAGCAGGGGGGTAATCGGATCGTCCTCGTGAGCCTGATCGAGCAATGCCAGGAGTTGCTTGACGTAAGCTACGCCGACTATCTCATCCAGCCTTTCACGGTAAACGGGGATCCTCGAATGCTTGCTCGAGATGAACAGGTCCTTGAGGTCGGCAATCAGCGACGCCTCTTCGATGGCCACCATCTCTGAGCGCGGCGTCATAATCTCGCGGACGAGCGTGCTTCCAAACTCGAGAGCAGATTGAATCAGCTCGCTCTCCTCCTTCTCGATGATGCCTTCCTCCTCACCGACGTCCAGGAAAGCCTGAATCTCCTCTTCACTTGGGTCCTGGTCTTCCTCTTCGCCGTTGAGTCGTTTCTCGCGCTTCGATTCCGCCGTCTGCAAGGCGACCGAGACGGGCCAGCTTACCCAACGGAGGATAGAGTGGAGAGTCCCAATGACCGGAATAAGGGCGAGGAGGACGCGGTCAGGTTTCTTCTGGGTGATCAGCCTCGGGAGAAGCTGACGGAACAAAAGGACGCCAGCGACTAATATGGCGACGGACAAGATGTAAGGATGCCGAATTCCGGCCCGGGAGAGGATCAAGGTTACCAGCACGGCGCCGAAGACCTGAAACACCTGAATGCCAAACTCGATCGGGAGCAGGAAATGGCGGGGATCCTTGGATATGGCGGCTAGAAGCGCGCTCGTCCCGTTCGCCTTTTCCGCGAGCACGCGCAACGAAACCGCCGACAAGGCCGCGACCGAGTTCTGGACGACCGCTAGGAAGCAGACGCCGAGGCCGAGGATAACAGTCACGAGAATTGCAGCAGTCAAGTCACTCAACTGAGCGAAAATTCCCCTTTCAGCTGTTTCTCCAGCTTTTCCATCTCGCCGTTGTCGGCGGTGTGATCATGGCCAAGAAGGTGCAAGACCCCATGAAGGACCAGAACCCGCAGTTCCTCGTCGAGTCCGGCTCTTCTCTGGCGGTCGGCTGTCTCAACTGAAATCAGGATATCACCGAGGTAATCCTCGCCATCCGGCGCTCGATCAGACTGCTCCTCCCGGGCTGGAAAAGAAAGGACATCGGTCGCTTCATCGTAGCCGGCAAATTGGCGGTTATAGCGTCTCATTGCCTTGTCGCCCATCAGAACAACGGTGAAACCTGAGCGGATCCCAAGCCGCGCAGACAGCTGCCGGGCAAAATCAAGCAGATTCGTTCGCTTGACGCTGAATTGCCTCTGCCTATTGAACACGTGGATGGTCGGGTTTTCTTTCCTCAAGCGGCGTATTGAAGTTAAATCCCGGGTACTCGATCCGGTGGTGATGCATTCCGGCGATGACTCTGACAAAAGCTCGGGAGATATCTTCCAAATCTTTCAAAGTGATGTCGCATTCATCGAACTGCCCGTCCTGAATCGTCGATTGGACCAGGCGCTTGATCATGCCTTCGATCTGGCTGGGGGTCGGATCCTGCAGAGTTCGAGCGGCAGCCTCGACCTGGTCGGCCAGCATCAGAATCGCGGCTTCCCGGGATTGAGGCTTGGGACCCGGATAACGGAAATCTTCCTCGCTGACGTTCGGATGCTTCTCATCCGCGGCATCCCTCGCCTTCTGATAGAAGTAAGTCATCAGACGGGTGCCGTGGTGCTGCGGAATCAGGTCGCGGACTTTCGGCGCAAGCCCGATCTCGTCGGCCAAGGCCAATCCGTCCTTCACATGGCTCGCGAGTATCAGGCTGGACATATTGGGCGAGAGATTCTCGTGCTTGTTCGACGTGTATATCTGGTTCTCGACGTAATAAGAGGCCTTCTTCAGCTTTCCTATGTCGTGGTAATACGCTCCGACACGGACCAACAGGGCGTTTGCACCGATCGCTTCCGCAGCCGCCTCGGCCAAAGTGCCTACAACAATGCTGTGATGATAAGTCCCCGGCGCCTCAACGGCCAGCCGGCGCAGGATGGGTTTGTTCAAATTCGAGAGCTCGAGAAGCCGGATGTCGGTCGTCACCTCGAAAAGCGATTCAAGCACCGGCAGGAGCAATGAAGCCAGCATGGCGGCAAAAAGGCCGCTCAGGAAGCCTCCCGACAGCCGAACCGTGAGCGCGGTCCAGCTGAGCGCCGTGGTGGAGGCATAGAGGTGCAGTGCCAAGACCGTTATCACATTGACGAGCGCGATGATCAGACCGCCCCGAATAATGGCCAGACGTTCCCGGTAGTGGTCGAGCACGTACACGCCCATGAGGCTGCCGGCCAGCGTGTACACGGAGAAAGAGACTTGCCCGGTCAGGAGACCCGCGAACATGGCGAAGATGACCGAGAACAGGACGGCCACGTTGACGTCAATGAGCAGGATCACGAGAATCGTGCCCGCCGCGACTGGCGCCAGAAAGTAGAAATTGAGCGGGTTCTGGAGGCTCTCGGTAATGACCGTCTCTGACAGAACATCGGCCAGGCCGACAAAGACCTTGGTCGCCAGAAGTGATCCGCACAAGATAAGGGCCAGCAGAAGGTAGCTCTGATGGATCTTCCGCTGCTTCCGCTGGAAGACCACCAGGTATTGCCACAAGGCGATCATAAAGAAGCTGACGATAATCAGGATGCCGGAGAACCGGCTAAGAACGCGGTACGGTTGCTTCAGCTTCTTGAGGTGATTCAGGAGGACCAGGTTTTGGCTGGTTATCTCATCGCCCGCACGAACGATGGTGCGGCCCTTTTTCACCTGGATTACGACCGGGTCAACCTCTATGTCAGCTTGCCGCTCTTGACTGCGAGTCTCCTCTTCGCTAAAAAGCAGGTTCGGACGGATCCAGGAATCAAAGAAGGAGATGAGCGACTTCTTTTCCTCCGCGTTAACGACCGTCAGCTCAAATTCGTTTTGCCGGAGAAGGTCTTTGGCCCGGTTCAGATCACGGACCGCCATCCAGTCAACGAGCGAATCCTTGTTCCCGGTAACGGTGTTCCGCACTTCAATCCCGCTCTTAAACTGGTAGCGAAGAAGTGCGTCCCGGTTCTCAACCACGCCTGGTGGTTTGAGGGCCTCGGCGAGAATCTTGACGAGCTGCGCCTCCAGGTCACGCGAAAAAGATCGCTCCAGGCAAATTCGAAGGACACGCGGGGGCTGGCTGAACTCGGGGATCCGCTGAGCGAGGTCCCGAAGGAGGCGCTCTTGAGCGTCTTTCGGTACGGGCCGATCCAGAGCCAGCCGAAGCCGTGCCCTTTCTTCTTCTATGGCGGCGCGACCCGTCGCAAAAGCGCGCCTGAGCTCAGCCTCGATTCGGCTATTTACCCGCGGGTCGTAGTTAAAGACGGCGGGCACCTTGGCGAGCGCCCTTTCCCGTTTTTCGGCCGTGGCGTCAGGGTCCTCGACAGTGAAGTCCTGTGGAGCCTCGATGGTTTGAGCGGCCACATCGCCGACTTTGTGGTCGGGGATATTCTGAAACTGGTAACCGACCAACAGGAGGGTAATCAAAAGGCAGATACCGAAACCGGTGAGCAGTTCCAGGACGGTGAGCTGTCCCAGGAAACGAGCTCGCCACCGGCCTAATTCGAGCAGGAGCTTTCCGAGATTGAACTTCTTGTTTTTCCTGCCGTTCGGTTTTTCAGCCATCTCTTAAAAGGCAAGACGACGTCGCAATAGAGCTCGGAGTTGCAGGTTCAGGGACAAAAACAACCTCTGAACGGTACAAACGGAACCCGCGAAAACAACGGCGTAAGGCAGCCCTTTCAACCGAGAAACGGGGACGAGTCTCCGCCGAAAACCAAGTGTAGGAAGGCCCGTAACCTCGTCGAGCCATTATAGCATTGTTATTGCTAGTCTTCGAGCTTCTTAAACATCAGGCACGCGTTGGTGCCGCCAAACCCGAAGGAATTGGACATCGCATACCTGATGTTGGCCTTGCGGGCAACGTTCGGCACATAGTCCAAATCGCAGTCCGGATCCGGGTTTTCCTGATTGATCGTCGGGGGAATTATCTGGTCGCGCAGAGCGAGCACCGTGATACCCGCCTCCAGACCACCGGCCGCGCCGAGGAGATGCCCGGTCATGGACTTCGTGGAACTGATGGCTACTTTCCGTGCGTGCTCGCCAAAGACGCACTTGATCGCAAGAGTCTCGATCCGATCGTTGGGGGGCGTGCTCGTCCCGTGCGCATTGATGTACTCGACCTGCTCCGGTTTGATACCAGCGTCCCGCAGTGTCGCCTGCATCACCCGCACGGCGCCGCTTCCATTCTCGGGCGGAGCGGTAATGTGGTGGGCATCAGCACTCATCCCGTACCCGACGATCTCGGCCCAGATCGGGGCATTCCGTCTTCGCGCGTGCTCCAGTTCTTCCAGGATCAGGATTCCCGATCCTTCTCCCACGACGAATCCATCGCGATCGCGGTCAAAAGGCCGGCTCGCCTTTTGAGGCTCATCATTGCGGGTGGAAAGGGCCCGCATCGAGGCAAAACCTCCCAGACCCATCGGGGTGATGGCCGCCTCGGACCCTCCCGCAATCATCGCATCTGCGTCGCCACGCTGAATGATCTTGAAGGAATCACCCAGAGCATGGGCTCCGGCGGCGCAAGCGGTACAGGTTGCGGAGTTGGGGCCGGCGGCTCCAAAGCGGATTGAAACCTGGCCCGATGCCAGGTTGATGATGGTGGCAGGAATGAAGAAGGGCGATATTTTCCGAGAACCTTTCTCCAGGTAGGTTTGGTGTTCCCTTTCGATGGTCGCGAAACCACCGATCCCCGATCCGATGTAAACGCCTACTCGGTGGGAATTGTCCTGGTTGATGACCAGGCCGGAGCTTTTCACAGCAATGTCGGAAGCGGCCAAGGCGTACAAGATGAAGGTATCCATCTTGCGGGCATTCTTCGCATCAACCACCTGCAGCGGGTCGAAGTTCTTGACTTCAGCCGCAATCCTCGTCGAAAAGTCCGTGGCGTCAAAACGCGTGACCGGCCCCACACCACTCTTGCCGGCGAGAAGCGCCTGCCACGTGCTCTCGGTGTCCCGACCGACGGCACACACTAAACCTACCCCGGTTATGACTACCCTTCTATTCAACTTTTTCTGATGCTCCTTGGGGAATTTACTTCTGATGGGCCTTTATGTATTCGACAGCATCCTGAACCGTCTGGATTTTCTCGGCATCCTCGTCGGGGATCTCAATGTCGAAATCCTCTTCAAACTTCATGACCAACTCGACCGTATCCAGGGAATCGGCTCCCAGATCATCAACGAAATGAGCATCCGATACTACGTCCTCGTCCTTTACTCCCAATTGATCGACTATGATTGATTTTACCTTTTCCTCAACCGGTGCCATGTCTCCTCCGTTTCAGTCCCTGTCAATAATGGCGACGGCTACATGTACATGCCGCCGTTTATATTTAGCACATGACCTGTAATATATCCAGCCTCTTTTGACGCGAGAAAACACACGCCAGACGAGACGTCATCAACGTTTCCGATCCTCTTCATGGGGATCATATTCTGCAATTCCTGACGGGCCTTTTCACTTAACTTTGCAGTCATCTCCGTTTCTATATACCCGGGAGCGACAGCATTGACCGTAATGTCCCGAGAAGCCACTTCACGGGCAAGGGCCTTGGTAAAACCGATCAAGCCCGCCTTGCTCGCCGCGTAGTTGGCCTGCCCCGGGTTGCCCATTTCTCCAACGACGGAAGCGATATTGATCACTCGACCATGGCGTTGCTTCAGCATGGTAGGCAGCACTTCCCGGGTTACGAAGAAGACTCCGTCGAGATTCGTGGCCAGAACCTGGCGCCATTCTTCATCCTTCATCCGGAGAAGAAGGTTGTCCCGGGTGATCCCGGCATTGTTAACCAGAATGTCTATTCTTCCGAGCTTCTCGTTCGCCGTTTGGATCGCTGCGCGCACCGCTTCAACCTGGGTGACGTTGACCGTCACTCCCGTGGCATCGCAGCCACTACTTCGCAGCTGATCGACGCACGATTGGACCTGCTCCTCAAACAGGTCCGCGATGACCACCTTCGCCCCGTTTGCAGCCAGAGCTTCGGCTATCCGCCGCCCAATGCCTCTCGCTGAACCAGTAATCAGAGCTACCTGAGACGACAAGTCATACATAGGCCTTGACCTCCTCCACGGTGCCGGCCGGAGTCACACCGGCGTCACGGGCAATTCGGCGGATAAGACCGGAAAGAACTTTGCCTGGCCCCACCTCAACGAAACAGTCAACTCCCTGCCGAACGAGTTGCTCGACGTCGTCAACCCAGCGCACGGCGGACGAGACCTGGCGGATCAACCCCTCGCGCGCCTCTCGACCGGTCCGGACCAACCGTGCGTCGACGTTGTTGACGAGCGGGATCTCCAGGTCGGAAAAGCGAATCGGAGTCAGCGCCTCCGCTAACCTCTCCTCAGCCGGTTTCATCAAGGAACAATGAAAGGGTGCACTAACGGGCAACCGGACCACCTTGCGCGCGCCTCGTTCCGTTGCCAGTTTTCCAGCACGCTCGACGGCCTCCGTGTGCCCGGCGATCACGAGCTGCCCCGGGGCATTAATGTTGGCGGGAGAGACAACCTGACCCTGGGCCGCTTCCAAGCAAATCGAGCCGAGAACTTCGGGGTCGAGCCCGATGACCGCCGCCATGGCTCCGATTCCGACGGGGACCGCCTCCTGCATAAAGCGACCTCGTTGCCTCACGATCCGAACAGCGTCGCCGAAGGCCAAAGATCGCGCGGCGACCAGTGCGGAGTATTCTCCGAGACTGTGACCAGCCACATAATCAGGAACCTGCCCGCGGGAATGGAGGACCCGGAGAGCAGCCACCGACACGGTGAGAATAGCCGGCTGAGTGTGCTCGGTCAGCTTCAACTGTTCTTCAGAACCTTCAAAACAGAGCCGGCTGATCGGAAAACCCAAGGCCTCATCAGCCTCGGCGAAGACTTCTCGGGCTTCCGGAAAAGCCTCAGCCAGGTCCTTACCCATTCCGCTGTACTGCGATCCCTGTCCGGGGAACACGAATGCGCGCATGTTTTTTGGGTTGAAATGGTTAAACGTTCAAAGGTTAAAGGGTTCAGGGTTCGGGGTTCAGGGTTCAGAGATTTCGAAGGTGGAAAGCACGCACATCGGCGGACCTATGGCACAGGTACCGCGCGTTCGAAACCGTGAACCTTGAACCGAGAACCTAATACCCCCTATTGCTCTTCGACTTCAATAACCTGGCGGCCCTTGTAGTGGCCGCAATTCGGGCAGACCCGGTGCGGCAGTACAGGCGTGCCGCAGTTACTGCAGTTCGAAAGGCTTCGAGCGGTCAGAAAATCGTGAGCTCTTCTCTTCCCACGTCGTGATTTGGAGTGTCGATTTTTCGGATTAGGCATGATGCCGGTCCTCTTTCCTGAGTAAGACTACTACGTTATTTCAGTTTGCTTTTCAGATCCAGAAGTGCAGCCCATCTGGGATCCAATGTATCCGGGTGGCAATCGCAAGTCGTTTCGTTCAGGTCGACGCCGCACTGCGAACACAGACCACGGCAGGCCTCGTCGCAAACAGCTTTCATCGGGATTTCGAGTACGATCTGTTCGGAAATCACCCCGCTCAAGTCCAGGACATCATCCCGGTAGAATCCGATACTCAGCTCCTCGTAGCTCAACGCAATTTCTTCCCCTTCTTTTTCGACCTTCGGATCCGGCCAGTATTCCAAGTCAACATTCTTGTCAATCTGCAGGCCGACTGGCTTCAAACACCGGCTGCACGGAACTTCCAGTTCGGCGGTCACGTTACCGTTTACGCGCAATCTTTCACCGGCCAGGGAGACTCGCAGTCGGGCATGAGCGGGGCGGGTCAGGGAGGCTGTTTCGCTCCGGATTTTCAGCTGGCTCTCGGCGAAGTCCCCTTCAACAACGAGTGGTTCACCTCGTTCCCGCAGCTCATTTAAGTCAATGATCATTCAAAGACCTTCTCTATGAATGGAGTTCTCCCCCCAAGAAAGATTGTAGACTTTAGCGTACCGGCTCGGAGGTTGTCAAGCTAGCCGGGGAAAGGATGAGGGAAGAAGGATGAAGGATGAAAAAAGGAGGCGACCGGTCAACGTTTTCGGCGTTCACTCTTGATTTCTTCATCCTTCATCCTTCATCCTTCATCCTTTCCGATTGCCGCATACCTGGTGCGGGCGAAAGTGTCGGTCATGCCGGCGATGTAATCGCAGACGACGCGGCACAACTCCTGCTCGTCGATGCGCCGGTAGTGCGAAAAGGGAAGAGTCTCCGGCTTTTTGAGATAGTGCTCGAACAGAGTTTCAACCACGTGTTGGGCGTCAAGCCGTCCCTTTTTCAGGACGCTGTGATCGTACAGATGTTGGTGCAGAAACCGCTTCATCTCCGCATTCCACTCCGCGACTTCCGGTTCAAAAGCGGGAAGTCGCTCAAGGCACTGGCGAACCTCTGCCACAGTTGTGATGCCGCGTTCACGCACCCGGCGCTCCGTAAAGCGGATAAGACTGCTCGCGAGAGTATCGATCAGTGATCGCACCGTCTCACTGACCTTCAGTTTTTCGGAGGCATTCGGGTAACGGTCCTCGATCTTAAGGTAGATCGACCTGAACAGCCGGACGTGGGTGAGGATCGCATCCAGGGTCAGCAGCCCCGACTCATAGCCATCGTCCAGGTCGGCTGAGTTGTAGGCAATCTCGTCGGCCAGATCGACCAGCTGCGCCTCAAGGGGAGGCCGCTCTCCCAGCCGATATTCCCCAAGATCCAGGTAACTCTTGTAGCCGACCGGATAGTCGCGGCTGTGCTTGATGATCCCTTCCCGCACCTCGAAGGTCAGGTTGAGTCCTTGAAACGAAACGTACTTCTCCTCGAAATACTCCACGATCCGCAAGGCGTGCAGATTATGGTCAAAACCTGAACCATGGCGCTGCATCAGCCGGTTCAAGGCTTTCTCCCCGTCATGGCTGAACGGAGGGTGGCCGATGTCGTGACTCAAGGCCAGGACTTCGCACAGGTCGGTATTCAACCGCAAGGCGCCGGCGACCGTGCGTGCGATCTGCGTTACTTCCAGGCTGTGGGTGAGGCGGTTACGGAAGTGATCGCAGTATCCGGGGTCGAAAACCTGGGTCTTCTGTTCCAGCCGGCGGAAGGCCTTTGTGTGGATGACCCGGTCACGGTCGCGCTGATAGTCAGACCGGTAAGGATGGCGCGGCTCCGGGAAACGCCGTCCTTGCGTCTGCTCGTCGGTCATGGCGTAGGGGGCCAGGTCGCCGGTCATCCGATTATGTACTAACACAGGTTTCTTGTTTCTGCCAGACCGATCGCCCGGGAGAGTGCCGAACGGCGCCGGGATTTTCGGCAGCTATCCTGACTCAGAAATGGAAGAAGCGACCGCCAAACTTGAAGAAACCAACAGAATAAGGGATAAGAAAAATGGGCTCGTAGCAGCAGTTTTTTATTTCTGCTAGACTGATCGCCGTGTGCGCCTGTAGCTCAGGTGGACAGAGCAACGGTTTCCTAAACCGTGGGCCGCAGGTTCGAGTCCTGCCAGGCGCATTTCGCAATATTTTTAATAGGAAGGAAGACAACTCGTGGGAACGAGACACCTGACGCGCAAAGAGATCATTCAAGAGGATAAGATCCATTCAACTCTTTCGCTCACGATTCAGTGGTTCACCGATAACAGCCGCTTTTTGGCCATCGGTGCGGCGGCCGTCCTGGTTTTGGTGGCCGGCTACTATTTCTGGAACTATCGTTCGCAGACTTCCAGTGATCGGCTGCAAGCTCAGTTCGGTGAAGCTCTCGAGATCTATGGGGCTCCAGCCGGAGCCGAACGCACCGCCGCAACCGCTCAGCAGACTAAACACAGCTTCGCGACCGCAGAAGAACGTCACAAACGGGCACTCGCCGAGTTTTCCAAGATTGCAGATGATTCCCCGAGCAGCGATGTGGGACAGTTTGCGCGGTACTACGTGGGGCTGAATCAGCACAAACTCGGGCAGGCGTCCGAAGCCCGCAAGACTCTGCAGTCGCTGGTAGAGGACGCGGACGAGCCTATGGTCAGGATGTTAGCCGCGAACTACCTGGCCCAAATGTCGGAAGCCGAGAAAAACAACGCAAAAGCGGTCGAGATGCTGAACAAGGCTCTCGAAGATGCCACTCCCGGATTTCCGAAAAGCACGGTCCTCTTCAGGCTCGGACAGAACTACGAAGCAATGGGCAAAACCCAGGAGGCGGTTAAGAACTACAAACGCATCGTGACTGAATTCCCGGAAAGCCCCGAGTCGGAGCAGGCAAAGGCTCGAATTGCGGCGCTTCCGAAAGAGACGGCGAAGAAGTAAGGAAAGCAGGGGCAAAGGGGCAAAGGGATAAAGGGGCAAAGGGGCAAAAAACAGGGGCAAAGGGGCAAAGGGGCAAAGGGACAAAGGGACAAGCAGGCAAGGGACGGTTTTTCCCTGCTTTTCCCTTTGCCCCTTTGCCCCTTTGCCCCTTTGCCCCTGTTTTTTGTTAGTATTTCAAAATTGAGAAGATGTCGCGGCCGTCCAGATGTTTGCGGCCGTGCAGGAAGTCCAGTTCCACCAGGAACGCCAATCCCACCAGTTCGCCCCTCATCTGTTCAATCAGCCGCGCGGTCGCCGTGGCTGTGCCGCCGGTTGCCATCAAATCATCGACAATCAAAACCTTCTCGCCAGGCTCGATGGCATCCCGATGAATCTCCAGGCAGTCTTTTCCGTACTCGAGGTCATAACTCGCCCGAAAGGTTGGCCCAGGAAGCTTGCCTGGCTTTCGGACGGGGACAAAACCAGCACCCAGGTTATAGGCCAGGGGGGATCCGAGGATGAAGCCCCGTGCTTCTATCCCCACGACCTTCTGAATTCCCTTCCCGATGTATTTTGCGGTGAGGATCTCGATGACCTGGCGTAGACCCTGGGGGTCTTTCAGCAGGGTCGTGACGTCATAGAAGAGAATGCCGGGTTTAGGAAAGTCAGGAATCTCTCGAATCTTGAGCTTCAACTGGTCCATGTCTTCACCTGGTTATCCGAAAGCTAATGCAACCCTGTTGCTCGACCTCGCGCGACTCAACCTCGTCCACCGAGGCATAACGCGGCCCCGTGGTGAGCAGCGCCTGGAAATTGCGGAGTTTGGCTGAATCATCCGTCTCGGCGTGCACTTCCACCGTGCCGTCCATCCGATTGGCTACCCATCCGAAGAGTCCCAACTGGTATGCCGCATCGCAGACGAAGTACCTG
>RPQK01000135.1 GCA_003819755.1 Acidobacteriota bacterium
AAACGCATCCGCGCGTAATTGACCAGCGCCGCCTCTCCGACATTCGGTCAATCAACAATCATCAATAATCAATCGGTTAGTTCCGGCTCGACGACCAAGTCGAGGTTGTGCGCCTCGACAACCCGAACCCGACTCCCCTCCGGTATGGACACCTTGGATGCCGCCCGCCACCACTCTCCGTGCACGAACACCCTGCCGCCTTCCGGGGTGATAGGAGTTCGTGCTTCACCGATTAGCCCTACCAGCCCTGCTTCTCCAGTGGTGACCCGGTAATGTTGTGCACGGATCACCAACTGGAGCAGGAAAACTAAAATGATCGCAAAAGGAATCGTGACGGCCAACGCGAGGCCGAGACCGATCCGCACGCTCGGGTAAGGCGTGTCAACCAGAAAGAGTATTCCCAACACCATAGAAACGACTCCCGCGATTCCCAGGAGGCCGAATCCCTGGACCTTGACCTCCGCCACGAACAGTCCCAGGGCAACAAGAATGAGAAGCACACCGACAACGTTGATGGGGATGATAGAAAAACCAAGCAGGGCGAGGATCAGAGCGATTGCTCCGACCACCCCGGGAAGGATCAGCCCCGGGTGACTGAACTCGACATAGATCCCGAGCAGCCCGATGAGCCCGAGAATAAGGGCCACATTGGGATCCGCGATAGCGCTGAGAATCCTCTCCCTTAGCGTCGGCTCAATCGTAACGATTTGCTGCCCCTCGACCTCGATCTTCTGCGTCTGCCCGCTAAACCGGGTGATTTCCCTGCCTTTCAGCTTTCCAAGCAGTTCTTGCTGGTCGCGGGCGATCAGGTCAATCAATCCGCCATCGAGGGCCTCCTGGGCCGTGTACGATTTGCTCTCCGTCACGGCCTTCTCAGCCATTTCGTAGTTGCGCTTCCGCTGTTTGACGATGCTGCGAAGGCTCGCCAGGGCATCATTGGTGACCTTCTCCAGCATGATCTTGTTCTCCATCCCAAACGGGAAAACAGGATGCGCTGAGCCGGTATTCGTGCCCGGCGCCATGACCGCGATATCGGCCGACAACAATATAAAAAAGCCGGCCGAGGCGGCGTGAGTGCCCTGCGGAGTCACATGGCAGACGATCGGGACCTTGGAGTTCAGGATGCTCCGAATGATCTCCTGCATGGAAATGCCCAGTCCCCCGGGCGTCGACAACTCCATCAGGAGAAACTCCGCGTGGCTGTCTTCCGCCTGCCGGATCGCCTTGCCGATAAACTCAGAGGTCACAGGGTCGATAACGCCTTCCACCCTGACCCTGTAAATTGCTGCTTCCGCAGCAGAAAAAGTCAGCAGAGCAACCATGACGAGGAGCCGGATCATCGGACGCTATGTTACAACCAAGCGCCGGAGCGGAACAACCGGAGTGCTGACCCAGTGAGCGCTGACGCTGACGGCTGACCGCTTGGCCGGAGGAAAAGACCTCAAAGACCTCAAGGACCTCAAGGACAAAGAAGCCCCTGCTTGTCCTTGAGGTCCTTGAGGTCCTTGAGGTCTTTTCCTCCGGCCAAGCGGTCAGCCGTCAGCATCAGCGCTCAATTGTTGTATGATTACGCTTTCCATGAAAGATCTCATTGCAGAACACGGCGTAGTCGGGGCCGGCGGAGCGGGCTTTCCGACTGCGGTGAAGTTGGCTGCCCGGGCCGAAACCGTCATAGTGAACGCGGCCGAATGCGAACCGCTGCTTCACAAGGACAAAGAGCTGCTTATTCACCACTGGACCGAAATCCGGCGCGGACTGGAGACGGCCTTGGATCGCACCGGTGCAAAACGCGCCGTCATCGGGATCAAGGAAAAGCACGAGAAGCTGATCCAGCGGCTCGCCAAACAACTCCCCGCGAATACCTCCATATGCCGGCTGGCCGACGCCTATCCATCCGGTGACGAGTTCATCCTCGTCTACGATGTGACCGGTCAGGTGATCCCTCCGGGAGGCCTCCCGATTCACCTGGGAGTGATCGTCTCTAACGTGGAAACCCTTTACAACGTCGGTTGCGAGCGACCGGTCACCCACAAATACCTGACCGTTGCCGGGGCGGTTCGAGAGCCGCTTACCCTGCGCGTCCCGGTCGGGACTCCCTTCTCATCGGTGGTTCAGGCAGCCGGCGGGTCGACCGTACCCGATTTCCGCGTGTTGGTCGGCGGGGCGATGATGGGTCGGCTCGCGCAGACCCTCGACGAACCCGTCACGAAGACCACCGGAGGGCTTATCGTCCTCCCGGCCAGTCACCCCCTGATCGTGCGATATGCCCTGGGCTGGCGGGAAGTGGAACGAAAGGCGAAGGCCGCCTGCGACCAGTGCAGCTTCTGTACCGAGCTCTGCCCCAGGTATCTCCTCGGACACCCGATAGAGCCCCACAAGGCGATGCGGAGCGTCGGCTTCGGGGGGCACGAAACCCGGTTTCGGCATGGTCAGCTTGACGAGAACCGGCCGACGCCGGTCAGCGAAGGACTTTACTGCTGCGAATGCAACCTCTGCAGCCTCTTCTCATGCCCCGAAGATCTGGACCCGAAGAACGTCTGTGTCTTCAACAAATCGAGGATGAAGAGAGAGGCATCCCAGGCGGGAAACGGGGCCTGCCGCGCCCATCCGCTCATCAACGCCCGGCGGGTTCCGATCACACGGCTGACCAGGAAGCTTGGACTTTCGTCTTTCGCCGACAAGGCGCCGCTCTCGGCAACCTCCCTGGCTCCCGCACGAGTGGTTATCCCCCTTCGGCAGCACATCGGCCGGGCCTGTGTCCCGGCGGTCACCGTAAACCAGAGCGTGCGGGAAGGGCAGATTCTGGCGGCCCCGCCGGACGGCGCGCTGGGCGCTAACCTCCATGCGAGTATCGCCGGGACAGTGAAGAGCGTGAGCGAAGAGCAGATCGTGCTCGAGAGTTAGGAACCGTTTATGGCTGAACTTGATGCAATCGGGATTATCGAACTGAGCAGCATTGCCATCGGCTTCAAAGTGCAGGACGCGATGCTGAAAGCGGCTCGGGTGGAGCTTCTGGTCGCCCGAACGATCTGCTCAGGCAAGTACCTCATCGCGGTCTCCGGTGACGTGGCGTCGGTTACAGCGGCCGTCGACAGCGCCGTGCAGGAAGCGGAAGGTTTTCTGATTGAGTCGCGGGTGATTTCCCGAGTGCACCCCTCGGTGTTTCCCGCGATCGGCGGGAACGTAGAGATGAAGACTGGACAGGACGGAGCGCTGGGGATCGTAGAGACTTTCTCAGCGACGAGCATCATCGACTGCGCTGACGCGGCCGCCAAGGCTGCAAAAGTCCTGCTGCTGCGCGTTCACCTTGCCATGGCGGTCGGCGGCAAAGGTTTCGTCCTCATGACAGGGGACATTGCCAGTGTTCGAGCGGCCGTGGAATCGAGCTCCAAGCTTGCTGCTGCAGAGGGAATACTGGTCGCCAGCTCGGTCATCCCGCGCCCGTCAGCAGAACTTTTCCGGGAGTGGATTTAGACAATCAAAGGACCTCAAGGACCCCAGGGACCTCAACGACAAGGTTACTCTTTGTCCTTGGGGTCCTTGGGATCCTTGAGGTCCTTTCAGTTCGCTACCACCAGCTCGATTCCCCGCGAACTAATCATCTCCTGAAATTCAGGCGCGATGCCTGAATCTGTGACGACCACGTCCGCTTCTTCCAGCCCTGCCAGATGAACCAGGGCCTTGCGCCCGAATTTCGCGTGGTCGGCGACAATGATCACCTTGCGGGAGGCGGTGATCATCCGGCACTCGGAGCTGACAATCAGAGTGTTGTTATTGCTCAGCCCGGACTCGGTGATCCCGCCGATCCCCATGATCAGGACATCGGCCGATACATTCCCCAGCATCTGCTCGCAGAACGGCCCGAGCAGTACTCCCAGGCGCGGGTAGAGAAACCCGCCGGTCAGCGTGAGCTCGACAGTGCGCGAGTCGGAGAAGATCTCGGCAATCGGGATGGAATTGGTGACGATGTGCAGCCGACGCCCGAGCAGGTTCCGGGCCACCTCGGCAACCGTCGATCCGCCATCCAGAATCAGAGTCTGCTCGTCTTCCACCAGCCTGGCCGCCGCCTTGCCGATAAGCCGCTTCTCTTCCTGACACCGGACGCTCTGGCGCTGAAAATCAAGCAGGTCGTCCCGCGACTGCAGGGACAAAGCGCCGCCGTGGACACGGCGCAACAGCCCATCCTTCTCCAGTTCACTGAGGTCCCGCCGGACGGTCGATTCCGAGGCCTCAAGCAGGCGACAGAGCGTTTCGATATCAACGAACTCCTGACTGGAAAACAATTCCTGGATCTTTAACTGGCGCTCCGCTGCCTTCATACCGCCGAAGGTTAGCACGAATGTGAAGGATTTTGAACGAAAATGACATATTTTGCTTGACTTTTTTGTCAAATCTTCCACAATTCGGTCATCATGTCCCTCAGTCTGTCGCGCTCTGCCGTTGAGGCGGTGGTTCGAAGTGTCGTCACCACCCGGCTTGCAAGCCGCGGTGGGTGCACGAGCTGCACCAGCTGTCCGCGCTTGACCTCATCGCCGCTGGTCGTCAACGTTTCTGCCCGGCACATGCATTTGAGTCAGGCCGATCTGGAAGTCCTCTTTGGTCCGGGGCACCAGCTGACGCCCATGCGGCCTCTTTACCAGGACGGGCATTTTGCGGCCGAGGAAAACGTGACCCTGATCGGGCCGCGCAGCCGGCTGATTTCAAACCTGCGCATCCTGGGACCCTGCCGCGGGCACACGCAGATCGAACTGGCCTTCACCGATGTCGTCAGTTTGGGGATCGATGACGTCCCGATCCGGCTCTCCGGGGATATTGCCGGAACGCCGGGAGCTTATGTGATGGGCCCGAAGGGCGTGTTGCAGCTGAAAGAGGGGGTGATTCGAGCGGCCATGCACGTGCACATGAACACGGCGGACGCCGAGTTCTATGGAGTCGCGCACCGGGACCTCATGAAGCTTCGAGTAGGAGGCGATGCCGGTGTGATGTTTACACGCGTCCATGTGCGGGTCGATCCCTCCTACAAACTCGAAGTCCACATGGACACGGACGAGGCGAACGCCTGCGGCCTGAGGTTTACGCGGGACGTACAGCTGATGAAATGAATTGTCGATTGATGATTGTTGATTGTTGATTGACCGACCACCTGGTTTTTCAATCAACAATCAACAATCATCAATCAACGATCTTCAGGGAGAAGAGTCATGAAACAAGCGTTAGGGATGATTGAGACCAGGGGTCTCGCACCGCTGATTGGAGCAGTGGACGCCATGCTGAAGGCGGCCAACGTTACCTTTGCCGGCTGGGAGCCGGTGGGTTCCGGGCTGGTAACGGCGTTCATCGAGGGAGATGTGGCGGCGGTCAAGGCCGCTATTGATGCAGGCGCCGAGGCCGCAGGCCGGCTGGGAGAGGTGGTCAGCGTTCAGGTCATTCCCCGGCCGCACGACGATCTCGCCGTTTTCACGACCGCCAAGACGAATTCGGCAAAACCAACGACAGCGAGCAAGCCGTTGAACAAGACCAACGGATAACAGGTAAAAACCGGCGTTATTCGCTGGCTCCAGCGGAGGCAAGTCAGATGAATCAGGCAATCGGAATTATTGAGACAAGAGGACTGGTGGGCCTTGTCGAGGCCACCGACGCCATGTGCAAGGCGGCAAACGTCGAACTGGTGAAAACCATACAGATCGGCGCGGGCCTGGTGACCACGGTCGTACGCGGAGACGTGGGGAGTGTGCGGGCCGCGGTGGACGCCGGGGCCGAGGCGGCCAAGACGGTCGGAGAGCTGGTAGCCGCCCATGTCATTCCCCGCCCTCACGAGGGTGTGGTGGACGCTTTTCTCAAATAGGGCACGGCCGTGAGAATCCTCGTCGCCAACATCGGCAGCACTTCTTTCAAGTTCCAGCTGTTCGATATCGCTTCCAAACGCTCCCTGGCTCAGGGGCGTGTGGAACGGATCGGACAACCGGGAGGAGACTGTCCCGACTACGAGACGGCGATTGACCGCTGTCTGGCGACGCTCGTCGGACCGCGCAAACCGCTAGCCGATCTCTCGGAATTGAGCGCGATCGGATTCAAAGCCGTTCACGCCGGACCAGGGCCCGGTCTTCGCTTCGTTGACGACGAGCTTTTTTCCGACATGGAAAGGTTCTGTTTCCTCGCGCCCGCCCACAATCCACCGTACATCCGGGCGATGCGAGCCTTCCGGGACCGCCACCCCAAGATTCCCCTGGTGGCGCTCTTCGAGACCGCTTTCTTTTCAATGGCGGAAGAGTCACGAACTTACGCCGTCCCGTTCGCCTGGAAAGAAGAACTGGGGATTCAGCGTTACGGTTTTCACGGCGCCAGCCACCGGTACGCCGCCGAGCGGGCCGCGACTCTCCTCGGGCGAACCGACCTCCGGCAGGTCTCCTGCCATCTGGGCGGCAGTTCGAGCCTGGCGGCGATCAAAGACGGGGCAGGCATCGATTCCAGCTTCGGGATGTCACCGCAGTCCGGCCTCCCGCATAACAACAGGGTTGGCGAAATCGACGCTTTCGCGGTGCTGTATGCGATGAAGCAGCTCGGAATTGGAATTGACGAGATGGCATCCATTCTCGCCAGGGAATCAGGTTTGGCAGGCATCAGCGGTGTGGGCGGGGACCTCCGGGACCTGGAAGCCGCCGGAGGGAATCAGCGGGCGAAGCTGGCGCTCGATGTTTTCGTTTACTGGATTCGTCATTACCTGGGCGCCTTCATGCTTCAGCTCGGCGGGCTGGACGTCCTTTCGTTCTCCGGAGGGATTGGCGAAAACAGAGCGGCCATACGCCGCCGGGTCTGCACCGGGCTGGAGTCTTTCGGCCTTGTGGTCGATCCCAGGCTGAACCGGAAGATCAGTGGTGAGTTGGATATCGCAGCGTTGGAATCCAAGGTGCGTGTCCTGGTGATTCCGGCCAATGAAGAATGGATTGTCGCAAGACACGCCGCAGAGTTGATTTCGAGCAATACGCCTGGGGGCGGCGCAGACGAGACGCCCCGCGCTCCCAGGGGAATTTAGTTAGGAGATCCAAATGGTACAGCAGGCAATAGGGATGATTGAGACTCGAGGGCTGGTCGCGCTGGTACAGGCGGCCGACGCCATGTTGAAGGCGGCAAACGTGGAGTTCCGCGGCTGGAAAAAGATCGGAAGCGGTCTCTGCACGGCTTTCATCGCGGGTGATGTAGCAGCCGTGAAGGCGGGGGTAGACGCCGGCGCGGCGGCCGCTCGGACAGTCGGCGAAGTGGTGAGCGTGCATGTGATTGCGCGGCCGCATGACGATGTGGGCCGAATCGTGCCCCAAGCGTAAGGAAGCGCTTATGTTTCTCGCAAAGGTGATTGGAACCGTTGTTTCCACGCAGAAAAACCCAAAGTTTCTGGGCATGAAGCTGCTCCTGATTCAGCCTTACATCACCCGGGAGGGAGAGCTGGTTCAATCGGGAAGCTCGGTCGTGGCCGTAGACAGCGTCGGCGCAGGTATCGGAGAACTGGTCATGTTCACGCAGGGAAGCTCCGCGCGTCTGACCGATGTCACCCGTGACTCGCCTACGGATACCGTGATCGTCGGAATCGTCGATACCGTCGAAATCGGAGGGAAACGCCTTGCCAAACCTTGACGTTCAAAAGTCAGGCCAGATTAAGGCCTCGGAGGAGCTCGTTTCGACAATCGTTCGAGAAGTCCTCGAACGGCTGAAGACGGCAAGCCCCGCTCCCCGGCCGGAGTCCAACGGGCACGGCCCGAAGCGTCAGCCCGCCGGTCACGGCATCTTCCCCACCGTTGACGGTGCCGCGAAGGCCGCGGCGGAGGCCCAGCCGCGCCTCGCCGAGCTCAGCCTCGACAAAAGGAACGACGTCCTGGAGATCATCCGCAGGATCTGCGAGGATCGGGCGCAGGAACTGGCCGAAATGGAGTACGAGGAGACGGCCATCGGTCGGCTGGACCACAAAGTCGAGAAACTGAAAATCATCCGGCGGGTCCTGGGTGTTGAGGCGCTGCGCACCGAGGCCCGAAGCGACTCAACGGGCCTCGCTATCCTCGAGTACGCGCCGTTCGGCGTAATCGGAATGGTCCTTCCGGCCACGCACTCGGTGCCGACAATGGCCAGCAACGCGATTAATGTTCTGGCCGGCGGCAACACGGCCGTTTTCAGCCCCCACCCGGCAGCCGCCAAAGTCGCCGGTTATGCCCTGGCCCTATTCAACCAGGAGATCGAGCGAAAGACCGGGCTTAAGAACCTGATGACTACCGTGGAGGAACCATCCATCCAGTCGGCCGAAGAGCTGTTCCATCACCCGGACGTATCGCTGCTGTGCGTCACCGGCGGTCCGGCGGTAGTGAAAGCCGCCATGAAGGCCGGCAAACGAGTCATCGCGGCCGGACCGGGGAACCCTCCGGTTCTGATTGACGAAACGGCGGATCTCGAGAAGGCTGCGGCCGATGTGATCGCGGGCGCCGCTTTCGACAACAATCTGCTTTGCATCGGGGAAAAAGAGGCGTTCGTGGTTGGCAGCGTGGCTGATCAGTTCATCGCCGCCATGAAGCGTCACGGCGCCTGTCTGTTGAACCGTGAGCAGGTCGAAAAGCTGACCAAAGCGGCTTTCACCTTCCGCGAAGGAGCCGGGAAAGGATGCGGGCGAGCCCACCTGAAGCGAGACCTGATTGGGAAAGACCCGCAGGTGCTGGCCAAGGCGATAGGTCTCCAGCTGCCCGCCGACATTGATCTGCTGATTGGAGAAACCGAGGAAGAGCATCCGTTCGTGCAGGAAGAGCAGATGATGCCGTTTCTGCCGATCGTGCGGGTCCGCGACGTTGAAGCCGGCATTCAAGCAGCGCTCCGGGCCGAGCACGGGTACGGCCATACGGCGATGATTCATTCGAACAATGTGGTTAATGTGACGAGAATGGCCCGGGTCATGAACACGACGTTGTTCGTTCACAATGCCCCCTGTTCGGCCAGTCTGGGCCTCGGCGGCCCCGGCTTCCTGAGCTACAGCATCGCCCCCCCGACGGGGGAAGGCGTCACGACGCCGTTGACTTTCACGCGCCAACGGCAAATCGCAATCGTGGGGGCCCTGAGGATCACGTGAGGGTGGCGGGAACCCGGTATGTTCATAGCACGAATTGACGGCCACATCACATCGATCGCGAAACACAAAAGCCTGGACGGCTTTTCACTCCTGATCGGGCAACGGCTCGATGCCGACGGTTCGGCGGTGGGTGAGCCCCAGGTGATGATCGACACCATGCGCACGGCCAGGGGAGCCAGGGTCCTGGTCAGCACGGATGGTGATCTGGCCAGGCAGGTGCTCCGGGATGACACGACGCCAACCCGGCTGGTGATCATTGGAATACTGGATTAGAGGAGAAACAGGATTTGCGACTGGGAGTCGTGAGGGGCAAAGTGGTTCTGAGTCTGGCGGACGCCGGGCTGGTGGGAACCCGGCTCCTGATTGTTGAGCCGATCACGGCCGACCGCCTGAAGTCCGGCGACCCAGGCGGAGGGAAGCAGCTCGTCGTGGCCGATCATCTCGGCCCGGCCGAAGGACAAGTTATCGGGTTCGTAGAAGGCCGGGAAGGCGCGAATCCCTACTGGCCCGGTCGGGCCCCGGTGGATGCTTACTGCAGCCTGATCGTCGACCAGATCGACTATTGCCCTCCAGGCGATTAGGGCGACAACGCAGCGATAGGACATATGAACAAGCTGGATTTGACGGGTTTAAGAGTGATAACGGCACGAGACTTGGAACCTGCGGCGGCCGCCAAGGCCGAGCAGGTGGAGGTAGGCGCTTCTGCGCTCATCACCCCTGCCGCCAAAGACTACGCCTACTCGAAACGACTGCAATTCGTAAGGGCAGGAGGGAATGGCGCGGCGCAGGCAACCACCAAATCCTCAATCCTCAATCGTCAATCGTCAATCTCTTCCCCTGAGGCCCTCCTGAATTCCGCGGAAGCTCAGCCGATCAAAGAGGAAATCATTCGCAACGCGAGGAAGCTCTGGACGCGGCAATATGTGGACGGGAACGGCGGAAACCTGTCCTATAGGATCGCCGAGAATGCCGTCATCTGCACCCCGACGTTGTGCAGCAAGGCCGATGTCACGGTCGACGATCTTTGCCTGGTCGACATGGAAGGCAACCAGCTGGCGGGCAAGCAGAAACGAACGAGCGAGATTTTCCTCCACCTCGAGATCTACAAGGCCGTCCCGGAGGCAAAAGGGGTCGTCCACGCTCACCCACCGCACGCGACGGCCTATGCCGTCATCGGCCGGGTGCCACCAGGCTGCATCATTCCCGAGCACGAGGTTTTCGTCGGAAACGTCGCCGTCACTCCCTACGAGACACCAGGAACGAAAGCCTTTGCGGAGACCGTCCTTCCGTACGTGCGGACTCACAATACGATTCTGCTTGGAAACCACGGGGTGGTGTGCTGGGCCGACACGGTCACTCACGCCGAGTGGTACCACGAAATCGTGGATACAACCTGCCGGATTCTTATACTGACCTCGTCGCTGGGCGCTCCCATTAACCGGATTTCGGGCGAAAAAACGAAGGACCTGCTGGCCGTCAAGAAACGTCTGGGGTTGCCGGACGCGCGATACGAACTGCACGAGTGCCAGCTGTGCGAAGCACCCGAGTTTCCCCAAGGTATTACGGCTTGCCCGGTCGGCACCGGGTGCGGCCAGCCCCAACAGACCTCACAACCAGAGGTCGAAGCCCTCGTCCGCCTGGTGACGGACGAAGTGATGAAGGCGCTGGGGGAAAGAAGCTGAGCCAAGAAAGGACCCGAAGGACCTCCAGGACAACGAGGAATTTTTGTCCTTGAGGTCCTTGAGGTCCTTGAGGTCCTTTCCTGTGCTCGAGCACAATCGAAGCCACTGGCAAAACCGGAGAGAAAAAGACAATGCCGAACTTCCTGGCTGTGGACCTTGGGGCCTCAAATGGGCGTGTGCTGGTTGGACGATGGGACGGGGCGAAATTCGAGCTCGAGCAACTGCATCGTTTTGCCAACGGACCGGTCCACATCCTTGGCCACATGTACTGGGACGTTCTCGGTTTGTGGTCTGAGATCAGGACGGGGCTGTCAAAATACGCCTCCAAGTATAAGGAACCTCCCGTCTCGGTCGGGATCGACACCTGGGGAGTGGATTTCGCCCTGTTGGACCGGCAAGGCAACCTGCTCGGAAACCCCTATCATTACCGGGACCCGCGTACCGACGGGATGCCAGCCCGCCTGTTTAACCGAGTCACTGCTGAGAAGGTTTTCGATACCACCGGCATTCAATTCATGCAGATCAACACCCTCTACCAGCTCTTCAGCATGGTGGAGGACAATCATCCGCAGCTACAGGCGGCAGACAAGCTGCTCATGATGCCCGATCTACTCCATTACTGGCTGACAGGGAGGAAGAGCGGCGAGTATACGATCGCGTCGACCAGTCAAATGCTGGATTGCAGCCGCCGGGATTGGGCGACGGGCATGCTGGATCGCGTGGGCATTCCCACCCACATTCTCCCCGACTTGGTTGGCCCTGGCACGTCTCTCGGCCGGCTTCTCCCTGAGGTTGCCGCAGAGACCGGGCTCGACGGTTCAGTCTCGGTGATAGCCACCGGGAGTCACGACACGGCCAGCGCTGTGGCGGCTGTTCCCGGGCTGGACCCGGGCTGTGCTTATATCAGCAGCGGCACCTGGAGCCTGATGGGGCTCGAAATCTGCGCTCCCGTGCTGAGCGCGGAGGCGATGCGCCTCAACATCACCAACGAGGGAGGAGTCGCAGGAACCATCCGATTGCTGAAGAATATTGCCGGGCTCTGGCTGCTCCAGGAATGCCGGCGTCGATGGCAGCGAGACGGGCTCGACATCAGCTGGGAGGAACTGCTGGCTCTGGCGGCAAAAGCTTCGCCGCTGCGTTCTCTGGTTGACCCGGACTGCCCGGACTTCCTCATTCCTGCCGACATGCCGGCCGCCATCCAGTCCTATTGCAGGAAGACCGGGCAACCCCAACCGGAGGCCCCGGGTGAGGTGGCCCGCTGCTGCCTGGAGAGCCTGGCGCTTAAATACAGACATGTCCTGGGCCGCCTCGAGAGGCTGTCCGGCCAAAAGATCAGTACCATCCGCATTGTCGGCGGGGGGTGCCAAAACCGGCTGCTCTCTCAGCTGACCGCCGATGCCTGTGGCTGCAAGGTGGTCGCCGGCCCCGTCGAAGCGACCGCTCTCGGGAATGTCATGGTTCAGGCAATTTCCGGCGGCTACCTGGAGAGCATTACGGCCGGGCGACAAGCGATCGCCGCGTCGATCCCGCAAGAAACCTTCGAGCCCCAGCCGGGCAATTGGGAACAAGCCCTCGGCCGGTTTGGTGACCTGTTGGAAACGGGGGCAACTGACAGACTGACAGACTGACAGACTGACAAACTGACAGACTGACAAGCTGACAAGCTGACAAGCTGACAAGCTGACAA
>RPQK01000136.1 GCA_003819755.1 Acidobacteriota bacterium
AACTGCAGGCCCATCAGCCGGGCAGCTGGCTGGAGTTTAAGAGAATCAGGGTGAAGGAGTTGTAGACCGGTCACGGCACTGGGATATCCAAAAAGCCTCATTCCGCCTGACCGGCGGAATCGAAGAGTCTCATGATCTGCGGAGGAACGAGGCGCGGATTGGGCCGGTATCCCGGGTTGAGCTGGCGGGCAAGCCGGAAATGCTGCTGCGCTGTCTCGCGCAGTCTCTCCTTCCGCGCTGCATCGGTTGACAGGAGGCTAAGCCGCGCGTAAGCCACACCCGTCCAACTCTCCAGCTCCGCGTTCCCCGTTTTCCGGGTAGCTCTCAGCCTTTCGAGAATTCGAACGGCTTCCTCGGGATGGACCTGGAGGGCCGTCAAGGCATCAACCGGGGTTTCTTCCGGTGCCGGCTGGCTCACCCTGGTCGTTGGACGTCGCCCCGAGGCTTGTCTTCCGAGACGCTCCTTGTCGGACCTGGACGGGTCTGCGGTCCGCATCACGGCCAGCCAATCGTCCAGGAGGCCGCCCCGCCGCGGAGCCAAGTTCCTCAAATGCGGGCGCATCTCGTCATACACGAGCTCGCCGTGTTTCGCGTAGGTGGCAAGGGCCAGTTCGAAGGCGTCCAAGGCTTCCGCAAAAGAGCGCTCCTGCGCAAGCTCGGAGGCTCGTGTGACGAGGGTGAGCGACCGTGCTCGGGCTTTTTGCTCGTGCGCCGTGGCATTTGTCTTATCGAGAACGAGGACGCGGTCATAGATCTCGGTCGCTTGCCTGTAGTCTCGGCTCCCGATCGCCTGGGTCCCCGCATTCAGAAGGCCAGCGATTTCCGCACGACGGGCGAGATCCTCTATCGCCTCAGCCATCTTGTCCGCCTTGGCCCTCTCGGGAAGAAGCTGCGCCGCTTCTTTCAGCTTCGCGAGCGCCTCGTCCAAGCGTCCCTCTCGTTCATCAACGGCCGCTTCCTGGTTCAGGCTCAGATACCTGTCTTCCCGGCCTTTGATTCGAGCCTTCAGCTCAGTGACCTCCGGGCGGGCCGACGCCAGTGTCTCTGCCCGCTCAAGCAAGGCCGCCGCCTCGCCGACAGAACCCTGCTTTTCCTTCTCCGCAGCCTGGTTCACAAGGCTCTGAAATTCGGCTTCGGTCTTCTGCTTTTCTTGAGCGGCGAGCTGCTTCCTCTCAGCCTCCCGTAAGTCGATCAGCGCTTTTCCCAGGCCTCGCCTCTCGAACTCAGCTCCGTCGAGCTTTTGAGCCTTTTGCAGCTGCTCGGCTGCACTTCCGGGAGAACCGGCCTTTCGTGCCGATTCAGCTTCGGCCACGAGCTGATTGAAGTCGTTCAGGCGCTTCCTCTCGGACCTTGTCCGGATCTCCTGCTGGTAGCCGGCTATTTCACTTGTCAGTTTGCCGGGAAGCAGGTGCTGCCTTTCTTGTGCGAAGTACTTCGACGCCTCCTCGTATTGCCTGAGGTGAAAGTGCGCTTTGCCAAGCAGAAAGTAGGGGAAATAACGAACGGTTCTGTTCGCCTCCACCCTCATTGACTGTCCCGATTTCGGGTTCTGTTTGACGGCCTCTTGAAGCTTGGCGATGGCCGGCTGCCAACGCCCGGCTTCCAGATCGTAGAGAGCCTTGTTATAGAGGGAAAACCACTTTTCGGCAACAGCTGTATCAACGGCGAGAATCAGGACCAAAACTGCGGCAAATACAAACCTCGGCATTTCAAAACTCCTGGCTTACGAGCCTCCGGAAAAGAGTTTGTTTAACTCTCGTTCGGATAGCAGAGAGTGCTGCACCGTGGTCACCCGACCGCTCGTCACTTCCAGCCGTAAAAGACGCGAGCCAAACTCGGGGTGTGAGACGGTTACAGAGTATCTGCCGGCGGGCAACGAGAACGTGCAGGGGGTCTCCAACTCCTCGAAAGGCAGTTCCCGGCCATCCTTCAGGTTGACGATGGAATCCACCTTGGCCCACGGCAGGATGTCCAGAGACACGGTCCCCGGGGCAGCGGCCGGGCGCGCGGCGACGGGACTGGCTTTCACCGGTGTCGCACCGCGGTCGTTCCTGTCGGTAATGAACCAGACACCACCGGCAAAAAGCAGCAGCCCGAGAACCGGGGCAAACGCTCGTAAGACTCGAAGACCGAGAAGGACGTGCGCTCGGCCATACCCTGAGGGCTCGGTCAGGCTGTCTGCCGATTCTTCCGCCTCACCCGGGTTGCCGGAGATCGCGGGCAGGCCGGAGCTTGATTCATTCTGACCGGCTTCAAGCTGCCTGGCCGTCAGGTGAGCTGTCAATGACGCCTCCGGAGAACTCGGCCCCGATGAGGCCGCAACCTTCGTCCGGCTCTTGTCCCTGAGAGCCGACCGGGTCCGTTCGAACAGCTCCAGCGCGTCGGACGATCGAGGTTCGAGTTGAAAGGCCTGAAGGGCAAGAATGCTGGCCAGCTCGACGTCGCCGCCTGCTTGGGCGGCTTGCGCCTCCTTGAGCAGGGTTTCGAATTCCTGGCGTTTCCTGAGATCGTCCATTCTGATCAGGCTGTCCCCCGGCTGCGGACTCTCGCTCGCCACCTGGTCCCCGACTCTCTTCAATGCCGTCTGAAGGGTCCGGCAGTCAGAAAACCGATCATCGGGCTTGGGGGCCAGAGAACGGGCTAAAATCTCACCGAATCCGGCTGCCCAGGCGGGAAGCAGGTCCCGAACAGGCCATGGGTCGCCCGCAGCGATTCGGGATCTGGTTGCTTCTTCTGTTTCAGCGTGGAAGGGGTGGACTCCGAAGAAGACTTCACAAAGCAGGACTCCCAGGCAGAAGACATCGCTTCGTCGATCAATGGTCTCGCCTGCCACCTGCTCGGGTGACAGATAGCGAACGGGAGAGGCGCCGGTCACCGGAGCAATCCCGAAATTGAAGATCTTCACCTCGACCGCCGACAAAACGCCAATGTTGTCGGGAGTGAGAGTCCCGTGGACCAGGCCTTGCTCGTGACCGTAGTGAACCCCGCGGCAGATGTGGATCAGAAGGTCGAGCTTTCTTCTGAAGGGATCAGAGCCATCCTCGGACGGCAGCGGAAGGTTCCCCGCGAGGTAGTGACGGAGGGAATGGCCGGGAACATGTTCCATTACCATGAATGGAACCGACCGGCCCGCTTTGCGTCCACGTGTGTGCTCGCCCACGTCGTATACGGCAACGACGTTCGGATGGGTCAGCCGGGCGGCTGCGGTGGCCTCCCGCAAGAACTGCTCAGCTCGAGCAACGTCGGGCCGGCTGAAGGGCCAGATTTTGATGGCGACGGTCCTGTTCAGTTGCTGGTCAAAGGCCTGATAGACGCTTCTGTTGTCTTGGAGGGTGGAATCAATTCTGTAACGATTGGCAATAAGCTCGGACATCGATCTCCCCGAAAAAACGCCCCGCTGAGAGACGTGTAAACAAGCATAGCTTATTGCTTTTTTCGTGTTAAGAAAGGCGGCGAAGTTTGCGGTAGAACTAAAAGGACCCCAAGGACCTCAAAGACCTCAAGGCCTGAAGGACCTGAAGGACAACCGGCGCTTGGTCCTTGAGGTCCTTGGGGTCCTTGAGGTCCTTTCTAAGCCCCGGCCTGCTACTTCTTGCTCATCTCGTCGTACACCCAGCCGACGGTCGCCGCCGGGGAATAGGCCCCCGCGCGGGGAACGCTTTCCGGCTGGGTGGTTTACGGATAACATAAGGAACCGTGACGGAGGGTCTCTATGGAAGCATTTCCTGAACGGGTACTGCTCGGACGGTCGGGCCTCTCGGTATCGCCCCTCGGCCTGGCCGGTGGATACGGCGTCGGAAAGGACGCCCTGCTCAAAGCGTTCAGCAGGGGCATCAACTACTGGTACCACGGGACGCGGCGCACCGGCGGAATGCGGGATGCGATTCGGGAGCTGGTCCGCGGAGGCCGCCGAGATGAGCTGGTTGTGGTCGTTCAAACGTACGCGAGGTTTGGCTGGCTGGTTGAGCGGTCCGTCGGCAGGGCGCTCAGGTCACTTGGACTGGATCATGCCGATGTGTTGCTGCTCGGGCTTTTTAACCGGACGCCCAAGGATTCGATAATGGACCGGGTTGAGCGGATGCGCGAAAAAGGAATGTTCCGCCAGCTGGCCGTCTCGGCTCACAGGCGGCCGAGTTTCGTGACGTATGCGGCTGACCCACGCTTCTCGATCCTTCATATTCGTTATAATGCCGCCCACACCGGCGCGGAGAGAGACATATTCCCCCACCTTCCGGCGGGTACGCGCCCGGGAACCGTCGCTTACACCGCGACTCGATGGCGGGGCCTCCTCAAAGCCGGCGAGATGCCTCCCGGTGAGAAGCCGCTTCGAGGCCGGGACTGCTATCGATTTGTGTTGAGTAATCCGGACTTTAACGTCTGCATGGCAGGTCCCAGCAACGAATCGCAGCTGGAAGAGGCTCTGGCGGCTCTCGAGGAAGGTCCGCTGAGCCCCGAGGAGAACGAACGATTCCGCCGAATTGGACGCCATGTTCACGAGCGGGCCATCATAGGGAAGTAATCAATTGCGAATTGCGGATTGCGGACTGCAAATTGTGGGAACTCTGCTCGTCGTGCTGGCGGGGTGTGCGGATCAGGCGGCTCCTACCACTGCACAGACGTCGCCCAACCCGCCGGTACCAGCCGGCTGGACGCGGCTTTTTGATGGGGTATCTCTTCAGAACTGGGGTGAGACGGATTTTGGCGGGCAGGGGACGGTGGAGGTCAAAGACGGCACCTTGATCCTTGGTCAGGGTAACGACCTGACCGGCGTCACGTGGAGGGGTGATTTTCCGAAAACGAACTTCGAGGTCAGTCTGCAAGCGATGCGAGTAGACGGCCACGATTTCTTCTGCGGGCTGACCTTTCCGGTGAAAGAATCGTTTTGTTCGTTGATCGTCGGGGGGTGGGGCGGCGCAACCGTCGGTCTTTCAAGCATCGACGGCCAGGATGCGTCCGAGAACGAGACCACGCGGGCCATGGATTTTGTGGACGGCCGCTGGTACACGATCGTCGTCCAAGTGAAGGATGACGCGATCAATGCATGGATTGACGGGAAACAGGTGGTCAGCCAGCCCCTCGCGGGCCGGGAGATTTCGATCCGGCCTGAAGTCAGCTTGTCCCGGCCGCTCGGAATCGCCACCTGGCGCACCACCGGGGCGCTCCGGGACATCAGAATGCGGCGGTTGGAATAGGGTCTAGGGTTCGAAGATCTGGAGCTGGGACCCGCGGTTGCCGACACATTCGATTTTTCACACACCTTCGTCGTGCGCCCGGTCCGCCTATTCCCGCTCCAGAATCTGCCCGTCGGCCAGCAGGCGGGCTTTCAGCTTGCCGTAATCAACTTCCTGAACGGGGCAACGATCATCGATGGCCAGACTGGCCGCAGTGGCGGCCGACTGCCCGAGGATCATGAAGACCGGCTCCATTCGAATCGACCCGTAGGCGATATGAGAAGTGGAGGCGCAAACCGGGACAAGCAGGTTCTCGCATTCCGATCGTCTCGGTATCAAGGCACGGTAGTCAATCGGATACGGCCCTCCCGGGTTTACCTGGATGTCTCCCTCATTGCGGGCGTTCCCGCCTGAATCGACGTATCTTTGGACGTTGTGGCTATCCATGTTGTACGAACCCATGCCTGCGGGCCTCGGGGTCGGCAGCTTGCGGCGCAGGTGATTCTCGGTAACGACAAAATCACTGACCATCCGCCGCGCCTCCCGGATATAGAGCTGATACGGCCAGTTTCCGTTATCCAGGAATTCGTCCTTCGCCAGCCCGAAGGTTTTCATCTTGCCCGACACGTCGGAAGGAACTCTCGGATCGTTAGCCAGGAAGTATATGAGGCCCTTCTGGTAGATCTCGTGCTCCTTCGCAATTTCCGCTCGGCGCTCGTAGCTGGCTTCCGGGTAGTCATAGTTCATTCCGATGTTGTCGGTGCTGAATGGGCCATGATTGTTGGTGTCGGTTTTGCCATTCGGAATCCGGTCGAACTTCCTGAAAACCTCGCGCCAGCCGCTCGTGAGCACCCGAAGGAGCAACTCGTATTGGCCCGCGTCGTAGCGGTCCGGCTTGGCGAACGGGATCCGGTTTGCCGGAACATCGGTCAGACACATTCGAAAGCAGTAAGCCTGGATGCGCGGGTCGCCTTCGCCGTCTTGGCCGGGCGGACCTGGCTGGATGCGAGGGAGGAGGCCGCTCGCCGGGTCGCCGGGTTTGATGTAAGGATCAATGGAACCGACGAACTGGTGCTTGGTGGAATTGACCGTCTGCACTCCGTTCAACGTCTCCCCGTACTTGCTGTTGGGTTCTCGTCCCACGACGTACGAGACGCCGGCCAGGGCCATCAGATCGCCTTCGTAAGTCGCATCAATGAACACCTGACCCGTGTAGGTCTCACCGCTTCGCATGCGGATTGAGACAATCCTGCTGCCCGCCTTCTCCAGGCCTTTTTCACGATCAAGCCACTGGTTTCGATGAACCGGAATGCGGTATTCGGCAATGAGGCTCTCAAAGATCTGCTCGGCCACGTGGGGCTCGAAGACCCACATTGTTTTCCGTTCGCCGTCCATGGCTGCTGTTCCCTGCCCGCGGTTGCCGAACTTCTCCTTTTTTTGCCAGCTCCAGGCCTGCGGCTGCCGATAGTGTTGCCATACTCTCCGGTAGAATTCCCGAGACAGGCCGCCAACGACCGAAGTATTCCCGGAATCGGTAAAGCCCAAACCACTCGAACTGAGCCCGCCCAGATGCTTGTCCGGGCAGACAATGACCACCGATTTCTGCATTCGTGAGGCTTGAACCGCCGCTATCACGGCTGACGATGTTCCCCCGTAGATCACGACATCGTATTTGGAGGCCGGGGGATCGACCGCGAGCGAGGTCCGAAGAAAGAGGAGCAACACGAGGACCGAGAGAAGTCTCTTCATGGCGAGCTAGTGTAGACGATCCTGGTATTTCTTCAAGAACTCGGTGGCAAGCAGGGCATGCCCCTTGTCATTCAAATGATAATCACGAGCCCAGAAAAGGGCCGCCTCCTGCCCCCGCATGACAACCGTCGGATCCCAGACGGCGATGCCATCCGCTTCAAGCCGCCGCGCCAGGTCCTCACGCATCGAGCCGGTCGCAGCGAGCGCTGCCCGGTCCAGCTTCAGATCTCCCGCCGTCTGCCAGAAGTCCGAGCCGAGCGTCTCAGGTTCGACATCCCACTTCGTTGGAATCAGGATGACCACCAGTTCAATATCCCGGCTTCGGCACCTCGTCGACAGTTGCTTGAACAGGCTTTCCACCCGGCCGACCGCGCAGGATTTCATTTTGGGGAAAACCGCGAAATAGCAAGCCTGGTTAAGCAGTTGGGCAACGGCACCCGCATGGCGCTCGTTTGCCTGGCGCAGTCTGGATTTGTAGCCCGAGGGCCGCTGCAGCCCGTCCGGCAGTTGGCTTTCGCAAAAGCGCGTTGCATCGAGAAAATCGTTTCCCGTGTAGATCCCGACCAGCAGGGCGTCTGGACTGAGCTGGCGGTAGGCATCGAGAGCGGCCAGGTAGTTGTCGGGGCCATAGTAGCCGGCCGCTGTGTTGAGAACCTCGAAGGCCGAAGCACGGCGTTCCTGATTAAGGAAAGTGCCGAGCAGGTTGGCAAACGACTCACGGTTATAGACGACTCCATCCAGGTGAGAATCGCCGATGACAAGGATTCGCGACGTGCCCGCCTTTTTCGCGATTTCAACATCCTCGTCCTGCCTCATCCCGAGGTTGTTTGTCGCCATGACGATCTGGCCCGTCTTGTGCTCCGGCCAGGCAAACACCCTGCGAGCATGCGGGCGGTGCTTGTGCCCGAGCACCGGATCGTTCATGTAGTAATCCGTTTCGCTACGCGGGAAATTCAGGCGAGGCCTGAGAAACAGCTGCCAGACTCCGAGGCCGAGGCCGACGCCGACGAGGCAGAGGATGAGAACAAAAAGCAGGTTTCTACGCCGCGCCCGCCCAGCCATGAGGAGCAATCGTAGCACAGGATACCTGGGAAAGCGGCCGTCGCGGCCCGTCCCCAACCATCAGCCCGCGCCGCCCTTTTTCAACACGCTCGCCGCGAGCTGAGCAACTCGCGCTCGCCCTCTCCGTATTGCCAATCCACCGGCCAATAAACTAACATTCCGAGTTCCTCAGAGAGCTGATGTACATACTCGGGATCTCAGCCTTCTATCACGACTCCGCGGCGGCGCTCGTTCACGATGGCCGCATTATCGCTGCCGCCCAGGAAGAGCGTTTCAGCAGGATAAAGCATGACCCGGGTTACCCCACCCAAGCCGTCGATTACTGCTTGCGGGCCGCCGGTATCGACGCCGGGAAACTCGACTACGTCGTCTTCTATGAAAAACCGCTCCAGAAGTTTGATCGCCTCCTGGAAACCTACCTCGCCTTTGCACCGCGCGGCTTTTCTTCCTTCAGCCAGGCGATACCCCGCTATTTGAAACAAAAGCTTTATCTGCGCAAGGCCTTGCGAGACCGGATCGGCGCGGGCTATCGAGGACCTCTCGTCTTTACGGAGCACCACGAATCCCACGCAGCCAGCGCTTTCTTCCCCTCCCCTTTTGAAGAGGCGGCGATTCTGACTGTTGATGCGGTAGGCGAATGGGCGACCGCCAGCATCGGCGTCGGCCGCGGAGAGCGGATCGAGATCCTCAAGGAAATGAGGTTTCCACACTCGGTCGGCCTGCTCTACTCCGCCTTCACCTACTTTTGCGGCTTCAAGGTCAATTCCGGCGAGTACAAGCTGATGGGCCTGGCTCCTTACGGAGAGCCCAAGTACCGGGATCTGATTCTGAGCAAGATCGTTCAGGTCTACGAGGACGGGTCGATTTGGCTTGATTCTTCCTACTTCAACTATGCGGTCGGGCTAACGATGACCTCGAAGAAGTTCCACCGGCTCTTCGGGCAAGAACCGCGGAAACCGGAAAGCCCGCTGACTCAGCTCCACATGGATCTGGCCGCCTCGATCCAGAGCGTGATCGACGAGATCCTTCTGAGAATGGCCACTTGTGCACGCCGCCTGACCGGGTGCGCGAACCTTTGTCTCGCGGGCGGCGTGGCGCTGAACTGCGTTGCCAACGGAAAACTCCAGCGCAGCCGCCTGTTCGAAAACATCTGGATTCAGCCGGCTGCCGGCGATGCGGGCGCCTCCGTGGGGGCCGCCCTTTTTGTGTGGCACCAGCTACTCGAAAAGAAAAGGAAGCCGGAAAAGGAGGACAGCCAGGCAGGCAGTCTCCTGGGGCCTGATTTTTCCTCCCGGGAGATAGCGATGTTCCTGGAGGCCGGGAAAATCCCTCATCGACGCTTCGAACGGGAAGAGGAACTGCTGTCGACGGTGAGCCGCCTGCTGTGCGAAGGCAAAATCGTCGGCTGGTTTCAAGATCGGCTCGAGTTCGGCCCCCGTGCCCTCGGCGCTCGCAGTATCCTGGGCGATCCCCGGTGTGGGGAAATGCAGAGCAGGATGAACCTGAAGATCAAATACCGGGAGTCGTTCCGGCCTTTTGCCCCGGCGGTACTTGAGGAGAAAGCGCAGGATTACTTCGAGATCGACTGCCCTTCTCCTTACATGCTCCTGGTCGCGCCCGTGCGCGAAGACCATCGCCGGCAGCTGAGGGACACCGAGAAACAACTCCTGACCGACCCCGACCTTCGCCGGCGAGTGAACCTGATCCGATCGGACATTCCGGCGGTGACGCACTTGGACTATTCGGCACGTTTGCAGACGGTAAGCGCAGCCAGGAACCGGCGCTTTCATGCCCTGCTCACCCGCTTCTGCGCCGACACAGGGTGTCCTGTTCTGGTCAATACCAGCTTCAACATTCGAGGAGAACCGATCGTTTGCACCCCGGCAGATGCCCATCACTGCTTCCTGAACACCGAAATGGATGCCCTGGTTCTGGGCGATTTTCTCGTGGAAAAGGACCAACTAAGAACGGTCCCCGGGAAAGCGGACACCGAGGTCTACAAGGCTTCCTTTACCCTTGATTGACGACCATGCTGAACACCTTGCAGGAGATCAACTGGAAACCATCAGCCTCGGATCTGCGGCGTTTCAGCCGTCGCTCTTTTCGGGGAACGGGTCTCGGCCTGGTGGTCGTTGCCGCTCTGAGTCGCTTCGTCTGGCCTGATTGGGCGCGCCTCCAACAACTCGAAACACTGCTGGCCGTTTCGACCTTGCTCGGGGTTCTGGGGATCATGCATCCCGTTCTCGCCCGGCCTCTTTACTGGTTTGTCAATGGGGCGGCGGCGGGTATCGCTTTCGTCATCTCTAACCTGGCACTGGCGGGACTGTACTTCCTCTTCTTGACTCCCATCGCGATCATCTTTCGACTGAGAGGACGGGATTACCTGGCCCTTCGCCGGCCGGAGCGACCGGGGTTGTGGCGAGACCATAAGCCACCCGGCAACCTGCGGCGTTACTATCGGCAATTTTAAAACGATCCCGGGTTGGTGGGTTGCGGGTTGTGCAGTAAACTAAGGCCGCCATGGACAAGAATCGGGATGCCCAGACAGCGTTTGAGTCTGAAGCTTCGGAAACCAGCTTCATGCGTGAATTCTGGGAATTCCTGGCTCATAACAAGAAGTTCTGGATGTTGCCCATCATCGTTGCGCTGCTGCTGGTCGGGCTGCTGATCTTTCTTACCTCGGCGGCCGCGCTCCCGTTCATCTACACCCTGTTCTAAGGAAACGCTAGAATAAGGCAAGCTTCTCAAACATCTATTCAGGACTGTCGACTCGGGCACTCTCCGTTCGACGGAAATACGGAAGTCAGGAGTCAGGAGTCAGGAGTCAGAAGGCCGCAACTCTCTTCTTCTGACTTCTGACTTCTGACTCCTGACTTCTTCAAAGGAGACTAACGAATGGAAACAAGCAAGACAGAACAAGAAATGTGTATGAAGGTCGAGCCGCAGGCGGAACACCAGTGGCTTCAGAAGCTGGCCGGCACCTGGACGTCCGAATGCGAAGCCATGATGGAGCCGGGAAAGCCCTCCGAGAAAGTCACCTGGACCGAGACCGTTCGATCACTCGGTGGGATCTGGATAATCGCCGAGGGACAGGGCGAGACGCCCGGCGGGAACGCGACCACCATGATGACACTCGGTTATGACCCGCAGAAAAAGCGGTTCGTCGGCACTTTCGTTGCGTCGATGATGACGAACATGTTTGTCTATGAAGGAGCGCTGGATTCGACCGGAAAGGTTCTGAGACTCGATACCGAGGGTCCGAGTATGACGGGCGACGGGAAGATCGCCAAGTACCAGGACATCATGGAGATCAAAAGTGACGACCACCGGGTGCTGACGTCGCAGATCCTGACCGACGACGGGAACTGGGTGAAGTTCATGGAAGCCAACTACCGGCGGACGAAGTAGCGGAGGGGCCGCAGCCAGCAACAGAGCCGCGCCAGGACTCGAAGCGAAGCGGGCGGCGTCGTGCGCGGCTCCGCTCTCTACTGCAGCGAATTTCGCCAGCGGGAATACGCCTCCTGGGCCAAGGCCTCCAGGTCTCTCTTCACGAGGTTCAAACCGAACACGCAGGACTCGAACGAGTCGGCGAGTTGCCGGAAAAGCGGCGCTTCAGTGCGGTACTCGAACTGATCGAAAGCGGACACGATCCGGTAGGATTCTTTTCCCGCCTTAAGGTAATCAATAAACGCATCGAGCCGCAGCTGACGCAGGGACAAAGAGGCGACATACTCGGGAAACATTCCGGTCAAGAACAGAGTGTAGTCGCCGATGTGCTTACGCACGGCGCGCTCCCGATCGAAGGACGCCGCTTCCAGGCGGGGATCCGACTCGATCAGCATTTCGGCCACCTCTTCGAGCCTTTGACCGCGGGCGTTCCGTATTCGGTAGAGGCTGTCGACATGGGTGAAGTCGGTGAGCAGGGCGGCTACGTACTCGACGATGCGTGGTTCGGGAACGCCAGCCTCGCGATAAAAACGCCTGGCGACCAGCTCGCCGAAAAGCTTCCTCAGCGGATGGTCACGGCCGATCGACATTCCTAAGCCTTTTCCTCCGTCTTCCCCCCCGTCCTCCCCCGTCTATTTTACCAAAGGCCTCATTGAACCCGGGCAAACCTGCCGCCGCTATCCCTGCATCAGCAGGGTCCAGCCGAGACAGGGTTGATTTGTTCTGTTCTGCAAGCGATTCGTCCTTCAACAGATGCAGACACTCCCGGAGTCGGATCGAGTCGGACTCCGAGTGAGTGGTGAGCGATCGTTTTCCTCGAGGGGCAAAGCG
>RPQK01000137.1 GCA_003819755.1 Acidobacteriota bacterium
CCCCACTCTCGATTCTTATTTGAGCGCTTTCGACCCCTAACAACGGGGTCGAAAGCCGGGGCCGATTTCTGCAATTGACTCGTACCGCTTGAGATCAGCCGCACGGTCATCATTCACCTGAGGAGAAGGAGGAGGCGCGATAATGAAGCTTGGAATAAAACTGATAACCGTATTCATCTCATTGTCCCTTGCGGACGCCATTGCCGAGGATTGGCCGCAATACTACGGGCCCAGGAGAGACAGCACATCCACGGGGAAGGGCTTACTGCGAACGTGGCCAAAGGAAGGCCCCAGGGTCCTCTGGACCGCCCCTGTCGGCATCGGCTTTGGCGGCCCCGCCGTGAGCGGCGGCAAGGTTTATCTGCTCGACAGAGATGACACTGTCGGGGACAACCTGAGATGCTTCGACCTTTCCAGCGGCAAAGAACTGTGGAACTTTGCCTACGACGCCCTGGGAAAATTCGACCATGCCGGATCGCGAAGCACTCCGGCTGTAGATGGGGATAAGATCTATACCTGCGGACCACTGGGAGACCTCTATTGCTTCAGCGCAAGCACACACAAGCCCGTCTGGAACAAAAACATCTGGACGGATTTCGGAGGCGGAAGCCGTGTTCCCGCCGGGTTCATGGATCGCGGGACCCCTGACAGTTCGCTGCCTATATGGGGAATAGCTCAGAATCCATTGATTTACCGCAGTCTCTTGATGGTAGCCGCGCAAACCTCCCAGGCGGGTGTGGTCGCCTATGACAAACTAACGGGTGAGCTTAAATGGAAATCTCCTGCTCTAGACGGCGGTGCCGGATATATGAGCCCATCCATTGTCAAAGTCGGCGCGGAGGACCACCTGGTTATGGCCATGGCCGCTATGGGATTTGGCCGCAACGCCCGAGGCGGCAGCGTCAACGGCCTCGACCCGCTCAGCGGAAAAGTACTGTGGACGTACGGCAACTGGAAATGCATCATTCCCGTCCCCCATGCGGTCGACGCCGGGGAAGGACGGATGCTCCTCACGGGCGGATACAGCGCCGGGGCTGCCATGATAAAGGTTGAAAAGAAAGAAGACGGCAGCTACGGAGTCACAGAACTATTCAAAAATAGAGATTTCGGCGCCCACACTCAGCCGCCGATTCTTCATAAAGACCATTTCTACGTTCAGTACACGATTAACGAGCGAAGCGATGGACTGGTATGCATGGGTATGGACGGCCAGGTCAAGTGGAAGACAGGTGAGGATCCGCTTTTCAACAAGGGCGGCGCAATTCTCGCCGACGGTCTGCTGCTGGCCACCGACGGCAACAGAATGTTATATCTTATCGATCCTGATCCGTCCGGCTTCAAGCCACTGGCCAGCGCCGAACTGCTGGAGCCGGGTGAAAACTGGGCTCCACTAGCACTTGTCGACGGCAGGCTGCTGATACGCGACCAGAAGAATCTGAAGTGCGTGGCGGTCGCTCAACGGGTTCGGTAAGTTGTGCGGCTTCGTTCGTAGTTCCGCCTGAAGGCGGAACTACAAACCGATCCGCGGCGCCCACACCTTCTGAGGTGCGTCCTATGACAAAGTTTTTTATCTTCCTCATTTCCGGCCTCGTAACGCTCCCGCTCCTGGGCACGGACTGGCCGCAATTCCGCGGCCCGAGCCGCGACAACATCTCCACGGAAAACGGCCTGCTTCGAAGCTGGCCGGCAGGCGGGCCGAAGGTCCTGTGGAAAACGTCAGTAGCCCAGGGGTACGCGGGCGCGGCGATCAAGGGCGGCCGCGTCTACTTGAACGATTACAACGAAACCAAGAAGGAGCACCTCGTCCGCGCTATTTCGCTAGCCGACGGCAAAGACGTGTGGCAATGGAGCTATCCCGTCGAAATCCGGCCCAATCATGCCATCACGCGGACAGTACCTGCTGTCGGTCAGAACCTGGTCTTTTCGCTCGACCCCAAGTGCCGCTTCCATGCGATCGACATCAAGACCGGCAAGCTGGTCTGGCAGAAGAACCTGGTCCAGGAATACAAAACGACGATCCCGCAGTGGTATGCCGGTCAGAACCCGCTTCTTGACGGGGACCGGGTCATCCTGGCCACGGGGGGCGACGCCCTGATCGTCGCTTTCGACCAGGCCACCGGCAACGAAATCTGGCGGTCGCAGAATCCGGCGAAGGACCTGATGTCCCACGCTTCGCTCATGCCCACCACGATCGCCGGGGTGAAGCAGTACCTCTACCTCACGATGAACAAGGTGGTCGGGGTCGCAGCCGCCGACGGACAGTTGCTGTGGTCGTCCCCGTTCATCGCGAAGATGGCGGCCGTACCCACTCCCATCCACGTCGGCAACGGGCGGGTGTTCGTCACCAGCGGCTACGAGGCAGGGAGCACGATGTACCAAGTGCAGAAAGCCGCCTCCGGGTGGTCCGCTCAGAAGGTCTACTCGCTGACGAGCGCCCAGTTCAACTCCGAAACGCACACGCCGATCCTCTACCAGAACCACCTGTTCGGGGTGGGCAGTAAAACGAGGGGACGGTTCGCTTGCCTGGGCCTCGATGGCAAGGTTGTGTGGCAGAGCCCGGTGGTTTCGGGCGATGCGGAAGCTTCCAAGACCTTCGATCTGGGCGGGTATCTCCTGGCCGACGGAATGTTCTTCATTCTGGACGGGCGTACCGGCAAGCTCCGGCTGGTGGAGGCCAACACCAGGGAATACAAGGAACTGGCAAGCGCACAGCTGCTCGAGGGAGAGGAAGTCTGGGCGCCCCTGGCCCTGTCCAATGGGAAGTTGATTATCAGGGATTTGAACAAGATGATTTGCCTGCAGGTCGGGAGGTAGGGGCTATTTTGACAGGATTAACAGGAGCCAATTCCAAAATTCCGCAGCGAATATCGAATATCGAATATCGAATATCGAATGTCGAATAACGAAGGAAGGACCAAAGCAGGTCGGGCGATAGGGGCTATTTTGACGGGATTAACACGAGCCAAGCCCAAAATTCCAAAGCGAATATCGAATATCGAATATCGAATGTCGAATAACGAAGGTAGGACCAAAGCAGATCTCCATTCCTTACTTCGACATTCGACATTCGATATTCGATATTCGATATTCGCTTTGGAATTCTGCAATGGCTCAAAGGATTAGGATTTTCCACGATGGAGACGAATGCTCAACAGTACGTCCGCACGGCGATAATCGGCGGCCCGAACTCGGCGCACCCCTTCCGCCGCTCGCTCGCGGGCATCGCAATCGGGGTCGCAGACCAGATCTATGCCCTGGGAGACGGCGAAGTGCGGATGTTCGAACCGGACGGAACCTTCCTCCTGGGCTACAAGGTTGTGGAGAACGCCACTTGTCTCGCCGCCGCCGCGGACGGGCGCGTCTTCGTCGGCGCCCCCGGTCGCGTGGAATTCTATGATTCGGACGGAAGGCACACCGGAGGTTTCCCGGCCGGCGAAAAGGACAAGCCTGCCGCTGTGACGAAAATAAAGATCGTCGGAAAGGAAGTCCTGGTCGCTGATGCCGCCGCGCGGATCATCCGCCGCTATGACATGAAAGGCGTACCGCAGGGCCTCATCGGAACCGCGAACAAGACCGGCACTTTCATGCTCCCCAACAAATGGCTCGATTTCGACGTGGACTCGAAGGGCGTGGTCCGCGCAAGCGACACGGGCCGGCACCAGGTGTCTGCGTGGGCGCTCGATGGCTCGCGGCTCGGCGCCTTCGGGAAGTTCGGAATGCAGAATCCGGCGGACTTCGTGGGGTGCTGTAACCCGGTCAATCTGACCATTGCGCCGGACGGCAAGGTCGTGACCGGGGAGAAGGTGGCCGCCCGGGTGAAGATCTTTGAGCCCGCGGGAAAGCTACTCGCTGTCATCGGGCCCGAGCACTTTGACGCCAAATGCATCCACATTCACCTGGCAGTGGACTCGAAGGGGCGGATACTGGCGGCCGATCCCGTCCGGCGCGAAGTGAAGATATTCTCGCCCGCCACCAAAGTCGAGGTTAAGCGATGAGTGAAGGATCCACGCGACGGCAATTCATTGACCGCTCGATGCGCGTGATCGGCTTCGCCGGGATCGCCGGCGCCGCTGGACTCCTCTCCAGCAGGGTCTCGGGCGACGCCGTCTATCAGATCGACCCGTTCAAGTGCACTTCCTGCGACCTGTGCCGCACCTCCTGCGTTCTGAGCCTGTCGGCCGTCAAGGCGGTTAACGATTTCGCAAAGTGCGGCTATTGCATGCTCTGTCCGGCCTACATGGACGTGACCAGCCAACCGGACGAGAAGGGGATCCCTGCCGGCAAGATCTGCCCGCAGGACGCCCTGAAACGGCGAATCGTCGGCAAGGTAGACGAGGAGGATCCCAACAACAACTACTACGAGTACTATGTCGATGAAGCCAGGTGTGACGGTTGCGGCAAGTGCGTGAAGGCCTGCCTGCCACCGGCGGGCAACGGTTCACTTCGTCTCGAGATCCGGTACACCTATTGCGTGGAATGCAATGAGTGCGCCATCCTTGTGAAGTGCCCGGACAACGCGATTGTCAGGGTGCCGGCGCCGGGACTCACTCCCGCGGGGAGCCATCGGGAGGAAGCGAATGCCTGACTCTCGAGGCAATTGCACAATTCCCAAGCGAATATCGAATATCGAATATCGAATATCGAATGTCGAAGTTAGGAATGGAGATCTCCCTTTGTCTTTTCTTCGTTATTCGACATTCGATATTCGACATTCGATATTCGCTTTGAGGCAAAACGGGGGATTCTGCAGTTGCCTCTCTCGATTCCAGTACTTCCCGTGGCGTCGTCTCTGGCTGCTTCTCCTGGTAGTGGCGACACTCTCCTCCAGCCCGGTGTTCGGGCAATACCAGAAACAGCCGCCGGACTTTGGGGACAGCTACACCTTTCCCACGCCGACCCACCCCGAGCCTCGCTCCGCCCTGGTTCGCGGCGTGGACATGGCCCTGCTCGCCGCTGCGCTGGGTGCCGGGGCGTGGCTCATCCTGAAGCGCCGCAGCCGCACCGGCGTCCTGATGCTCAGCATCGGCTCGCTCGCCTATTTCGGCTTCTATCGGAAAGGTTGTATCTGCCCGATCGGCGCCATCCAGAGCGTGACGCTGTCGCTGGTCGATTCCCGTTACATCGTTTCCCTGTCGCTGATTGTCTTTTTCTTTCTTCCGATTGTGGCCGCGCTCCTCTTCGGGCGTGTTTTCTGCGGCGCCGTCTGCCCACTCGGGGCAATCCAGGACCTGGTATTGCTGCGGCCGAAAAAAGTGCCCGAAAAACTCGATCGTGCGCTTGGCTGGCTGCGTTACGTGTACCTGGCGGTGGCAGTCGTCTTCGCCGGCTGGGGCCTTAATCTGGCAATCGGCTCCTGGCACGCCCAGTTAGGCCGCCGGTTTCTGATCTGCGAATGGGATCCCTTCGTCGGCATCTTCCGCCTCTCGGGGCCTTTTCACATGATCGCGATCGGCGCAGGCTTCATCCTGCTCGGGATGTTCGTCGGGCGGCCTTACTGCAGATGGCTCTGCCCTTACGGAGGACTCCTTTCCCTTCTTTCGCGATTCGCCTGGAAGAACGTGCGGATTACGCCGGACAGGGAACTGGACTGCGGCCTTTGCACCGACGCCTGCCCCTACGGGGCCATCCATAACCTGCGGGCCGACCGGGGAGACTGCCTGGCGTGCGCGCGTTGCTATGAGTACTGTCCCCGATGCGAGAAAACTAAACAAGAGAGGGAAATGCGAAATTTGGTGCGAACTGCTGAAAAACGAATATCGAATATCGAATATCGAATGTCGAATGTCGAAGTTGAAAAGCGAGAGACTTCCCGAGACTCCTGACTTCGATATTCGACATTCGACATTCGATATTCGATATTCGCTTTCGGAATTTTGCAATCGCCTCAGGATTTACAGGATTAAGGATGAGGGATCGGAAACAAACAGCACTAAGATGGATCGGGCTGGGAGCGGCCCTCACAGCTGTTCTTTCGGCTGTCCTTCTGCTTTCGGTCCACCTCCATGCCCGCTGGGTTACCCCGATCGACAAGGCCCGCGTCGAGGCTCTGAAAGAAGCGGCCAGGACGGACACCGAGGTGCAAAAGACCCTGCAGCCGGAAATGGACCGCCAGCACCAGGCCCAGGTCAGGCGGCGGAGAGTCTATGACTGGGGTGGCCTTCTGTTCGTGGTGTCGGCAGGCGTCTTCGTCGTTTGGTATCGCTGGTCGCTGCCCGCTCAAAGACTGCCTCGCCGAATCCAGTCCAAATCAGCCGCCTTGGTGCCTGCCGCGCCATTGATCCAGATTATCCCGTCCGGACCGAGTGCAGCACTCGACCTGCTCCCTGTGGAGGAGATCCTCCAATCGACAGGGCGCAAGCCTGAAGCCGTCATTTCGATTCTCCAGTCGATTCAGTCCCGCTATCGATACCTCCCGAACGAGGCTCTCAAAAAGGTCTGCGAGGCGAGCGCAATCACCCCGGCCCGGATTGCGGGCGTCTCGACCTTCTACGGTCAGTTCCGCCACCGGCCGGTGGGCGAGCACATCATCAGAGTCTGCGAGGGGACGGCCTGCCACGTCGCGGGTGCTGTCGAGGTGAAAAACGAATTGTGTCGCTGCCTGGGAATCAAGGACGGATCTCACACCGATCCTTCCGGCCGTTTCACGGTCGAACGTGTGGCATGCATCGGATCCTGTAGCCTGGCGCCAGTCGTGACAATCGACGAAGAGGTCTACGGCCGGGTGAGCCCCCTCACCGCCGGCGGGATGATCGGCAATTTTCTCCAAACCCTAGCCGGAAGCCGCCCTGGGAGTGCAGGCGTCTCGCCTGCGCTGGGGACCGGGGCGTCCCCGCCCCGGTCGTGCGCGGGCACAACCCGAAGAAAGGAGAATGGGTCCGGAAAGACCGCGGAACGATCGCTCCGCGGCGAAACCGGCGGAGCCGTCCGTGGCGGGATCGAGATGCGGATCGGCCTCGGCTCATGCGGCATCGCGAGCGGCGCGCGCCACGTGCAGTCGGCCCTTCAGGAAACCCTCCATTCGCTGGGAGGCGGCGCCGCTGTCAAAGCCGTGGGCTGCAGCGGACTTTGCCACGCCGAGCCTCTCCTGGAGGTCGTCGCGAACGGCCACCGGACGCTTTACGGGAACGTTACCCCCGGGGACGTCAGAAAAATCGCCCGGCGGCACATCAAACCCCACGGTGTGTGGAGGACCATCCGTGAAGGCTTCCAGGAGACATGCGCGCAGGTGTTCGAAGACGACGCCTGGGCGCCTGCCACGTCACGGGAGCTCGACGCCCGGCCTTCCATGGAGAAGCAGGTCCGGGTTGTCCTGGAAAACTGCGGGCAGATTGAACCGCTGTCGCTCCATGACTATCGCGCACGCGAGGGCATGCAGGCGCTCGAGCACTGCTTAAAGCATTTGTCGCCCGACGAGGTGATCGAAAAGGTGCGGATCTCGGGCCTTCGAGGCCGTGGCGGGGCGGGATTCCCGACCGCAAGAAAGTGGGACATCGTCCGCCGCGCGCCCGGAGAGGTCAAGTACGTCATCTGCAACGGGGACGAGGGCGACCCGGGGGCCTTCATGGACCGGGCGGTGATGGAAGCCGATCCTTTCCGGGTCATAGAGGGGCTGGCGATCGCGGCATATGCTGTCGGCGCAGCCGAGGGTTTCGTTTACGTCCGCCGGGAGTACCCGATCGCGGTCCGGCATATGAGGGAGGCGATCCGGCTGGCCATAGAAAACGGCCTCCTGGGCGAGCGGATTTTCGGCAGCTCGTTCACCTTCACACTGCACGTGAAGGAAGGCGCCGGGGCGTTCGTATGTGGCGAGGAAACGGCGCTCATCCAGTCGATGGAAGGCGAAAGAGGCATGCCGCGTCTGCGTCCTCCCTACCCCGCCGAGTCCGGACTCTGGGGCAAGCCGACGCTTATCAACAACGTTGAGACGCTGGCCTGCCTCCCGTGGATTTTCCGCCGGGGACCCGAAGCTTTCGCGGCAATGGGAACGGAAAGGTCGAAAGGGACCAAAGTCTTTTCACTGGTGGGTAAAGTCAATCGCGGCGGCTTGATCGAGGTCCCGATGGGAATTACGATCCGCGAGATCGTCGAGGAGATCGGCGGCGGCATTCGAGACGGAAGGAAGTTCAAGGCGGTGCTCGCGGGCGGTCCGTCCGGGGGCTGTATCCCGGCAAGCCTGGCCGATACCCGCATCGACTACGAGGAACTGGCGTCGACCGGCTCCATTATGGGCTCGGGGGGCCTCGCCGTGCTCGACGACCGGGACTGCGCCGTGGAGATCGCCCGCTACTTCCTCGAGTTCACCCAGAACGAGTCCTGCGGCAAGTGCACCTTCTGCCGCATCGGAACCAAGCGGATGCTGGAGATCCTGGAACGGATCTGCGGCGGGAAGGGCCGCCCTTCGGACCTCGAGACGCTGGAGGAGCTCAGCCGTCTCGTCAGTAAGGCGAGCCTGTGCGGGCTCGGTCAGACGGCGCCCAACCCGGTGCTGACCACCTTGCGCTACTTCAGGGATGAATACGAGGCCCACATCAGCGAACGCCGATGTCCGGCGGCGCAGTGCAAGGCGTTGATCCATTACCGGGTCCTCGAGAACTGCACCGGCTGCACCCTTTGCGCGCAGGCGTGCCCGGTCGCGGCTATCGAAAACCGGCCCTACGCTCGGCACGAGGTCATCGACGACCGGTGCACCCGCTGCGGCATGTGTCTGACGGCCTGCCCGGAAGGCGCGATTGAGGTCAGGTGAAATTTTTCGACTGGGAGTCTTCTCTGCGTTTCACCCCGAAGGGGTTGTGTAGCAGAGCCCAGGGTTGGCCGCGTCGTTTGCGGCCTACCCTGGGTCACTAGCAAGTTCAGTGCTTTCCCTGAAGGGGAAAAGCAAAAGGAAGCGGGACAGACGTTAGTCCCATACGTACCGTTCATCGAAATCCACTCGGTAGCGGCGAAGAAACTCGCGGAACTGGTCCTGAAACGAGACGCGTCGATGATGCCGGTCCTGACGCCGGATGTAGTTCTTGACCTGCTCCACCTGCGACTGCCCGATCGAGAAAGCAGCGTAGCCCTTTTGCCAGGCGAATTTGTCCAGTGAAGGATCCATGTCTTTCACCCAAATGGATGACGATCTCTTCGTGTTCTTTACAAGGTCAGCTATGCAAGACATCCGACCGAGTTGGCACAAGATGTGAGTATGATCCTCAGGCTGGGAGCCAGCTGGGGCCGTAAATGTTGAAACGAGCGACTATTTAGACGGCCACGACCTGGAGTCTACAGCGCCGCTTTGCAGAATCAGGTCCAGGTCCTTGTCCCGAGTGAGGATGTAGCAGCCGTTCTCCTCCGCAACCACCGCTATCAGGCAGTCGATTGTGGATCTGACTGTCACACCTTTCCCTCTGAGCAGCCGGTAAACTTCGGCGGCCCGGAAATACGACCCGATCCCGGAGGGCTCGAGGAACAAAAGATCCTGGAACAGTCGTTGCAGTCTGTCTCGGCCCTGGTGACGACGCAAACCTTGGAAGACCTCCGCCACGATTACGCCGCAGGTGCAGATTTCGTCTTCGCCAGCCACCAACTCGGCGACGGCCCGCCTCTGGGGAGAGGCCGTGCCGTTCAGGAACTCGACCCAAGCCGAGCTGTCGATCAGAACTCTCATTGTCGGGGTTCCCGTTTTCGAAGCTCCTCCAAATCTCCTTCCCACTGGAATTTCCCTTCGTGCTCCAGCAGGCCTCGCAGACGGCGGCGACGCGCGTAGTCCCGAAGGGCTTCGTTAATGACCGCAGTCTTGGTCTTCCCGGGGGAAACCTTCATAGCGCCGGTTAGCGCGTCCTTATCCAGATTCAAAGTTGTTCGTTTCGTCTGCCCCATGATGCATATGTTATGAGTCGTAGATATGCACGTCAAGCGTGGGAGTCGAGCAGGGGAGGCACGAATTCGTCTCCGTCAGGGCTTCATCTTTCAGACTCTCTTTGACGGGATTAACAGGATTCATACTATGAATAACGCTCGAGTCTAAAAAACTACGAAGGAACCTTAAGAGAGCGTTCTCAAATCCTGTTAATCCTGTCAGAAGACGATCCGGTAGGCGGCCATTTCCCTGTCGTTGCGGACGAGCAGGTAGCCATCTGCGATGGCCGGATTGTTCCATGTTCTCCCGCTCAGCGCGGAGAACCGTGAAACCTCTTCGTGCTTCTCGGGCGTGGCTCTGACCAGCACGACATCCCCGTCTTCCGTAGTGATGATCAGATGGCCCCCGGCAAGAATGAGCTGCCCGTAGCCGTATCGTCCCCCCTTCCACTTGCGGGTGCCGGTAGCGGCCTCGAGGCAGACGAGAATCCCCTCGTCCGAGCCGTAGATATGGCCTTCGTGCAGCACGAATCCGTTGAATCGGCTTTTCAGGCCGTTGTTCTCCCAGACGGTGCGGGCGGAGAACTTCTCGCCCTCGGCCTTGATCTCGACGAGCGCAGTCCCGTGCCCGTAGCCAGAGGATATGACGAAGCGGCTTTCGTCCAGGACAATCGGCTGAGAGGCATTGATGTCGTACTGCGTCTTCCACGGGTATTCCCAAAGTAGCGATCCGTCCTCGACCGTGAGGCCGACCACCCTGGACGAGCTCACCACAATCAGCTGCCGCTTTCCGGCCAGGGTGGCCTGGATCGGAGAGACGTAAGCCTGTTTGTCATTCAGGGCGGTCCAGATGATCTGCCCGTTCCGTTTGTCGCAGGCGGCCACCGAGTTGTTGCGGCTCCCGCCCGGAAGAACGATCACTTTTTCATCGATCACGAGTGGAGATGCCGCCATCCCCCAGGACAGGTTCTCCGCCCCGGCGTCTTCCAGGATATTTGTGGACCAGACGACTTTTCCGGTCGCCCCATCCAGGCAGCGGAAGACGCCCGTTGCTCCGAGCGCGTAGATCTTTCCTTCATGCCAGGTAGGGGTGGCCCGCGGGCCATCTCCACCCATGCTCTCCTCAAAGAACGCCGCCCAGGAGTCTGTCCACAACTCTCGCCCACTCTTCAAATCGTAGGCGGCGACCACCTCTCGGTCGCGACGCTGCTCGATCGTGAAAGCCCTGCCATTCGCGATGGAGAATGAGGCGTACCCGCCGCCGCACGGCTGTTTCCAGGCCAACGGCAGGCCTTCCTTCGGCCAGGGGGTCCTGATGGCTGCCTGGTCGTAACGCCCGTCACGGTTGGGCCCACGGAAATCGGTCCAATAGGTCGAGCCCGACGGGGCAGCCGTAGCGGCCGGAGCGGCGGCGTCCGTACCCGACCTCGTCGGTTCGGCCGCTTCGTTGACCTCCACCGGCGGCGAAACAGCGTGAGCCCGCTGTTCTGCCCGGTGCCGTTCGATCGCCTCGGCCTGCGCGTCCGGGCGGTGGACAGTCAGAATCTTCGGAATCCCGCTGCCGTCTGGAATGAGCCGCACGCCGAAGGCGTAAAGGTAGACGCCGACAAGAATGAAGGTCGCGAACGAGCCGAGCACCTTTTTGAAGACTCCCGTTCCGGGGCGCAACCAGAGCAGAACGAGGCCGACCGGGGGAAGCAACAGGGTGGCTGCGAGCACACCTGCCGGAGATTGATACCAGGGCCGTGGTATTTGGGTCGATTTCATCCTGTGCAATAATCGCACAGGTCGATCCTTTTCTTGACAGGATTGACAGGATTAACAGGATTACAACTGGCAATGACGCTCGCCGGGCTCATTTATCGCAACCTGGTCCATTACTGGCGTACCAACCTGGCGGTCGTGGCCGGGGTCGCGACGGCCGTGTCCGTGCTCTCGGGTGCACTATCGGTGGGGGGATCCGTCCGCAGCAGCCTCCAACACCTTGTCTATCAGCGGCTCGGCGGGGCCACTCACCTGGTCTCGGCCGATCATTTCTTCCGCGAGGATCTTGCCGCCGGATTGCAGGCGCAAGCGGCGGCGATCATCTACCTCCAGGGGGTGCTCGTCCGCGAGCACACCGGGGCCCGGGCTCTTGAGGTCAACGTCTACGGCATAGACGAACGGTTCTGGACGATCCACGGTAAGAACGCCCGATCCGCGCCACAGGACCGTCAAGCACTCGTCGGCGCGCCCCTGGCGGAGAAGCTGGGTGTCGAGCGTGGAGACACGCTGTTGCTACGCGTCGAAACGCAACGCGGAATTCCACGAGAATCGCTTTACGGACGGCGCGAAAATATCGGGAGGACCATACGCCTGGAGTGCAGCGAAATCCTGCCTTCCGCTGAACTGGGCGAGTTCGCGC
>RPQK01000138.1 GCA_003819755.1 Acidobacteriota bacterium
CCTGCGCGAAAAAGAGCCGGAGGTTAAACTGGCCATGAGTTTCGCGCTTTACCGCCTGGGCCGGGACGAGCATCTTTTGGAACTGGCTCAGGGTGGGGACCAGGGATCCAATTATCTGCTCGAAATGCCCGTTCAGGAGATCTCAAAGCTCTATCCGTACGTGCGCAGTGAGAAAGACGGCGTCAAAGTCCGGTTGCTGAATGTCATCGGGCTGCGGGGCGACCGGTCCGCGCTCCCGGTTGTCGAGGAGCTCATGAATCACAAAAACGCCGACGTGGTATCGGCTGCCAACCTGGCCGTGCGCCGCCTGCGCGGACGCTTCCCGAGCTGAAGGCTTTATCCACGAATTACACCAATTACACGGATTGGCTGGGTGACAATTCGTGTAATTGGTGTAATTCGTGAATAAAGCCTTCAGTCACTTAGCAGCCTCACCGGACCGACCAGCCCCGCCGAGATCGGCGGAAACCAGAAAGCCCACCGCTTGGCGACCGGGTTCTCGTTCTGAAGAGACTTCAAGTAGTTGCCGAGCATGGTCGTCACCTGGACCTCCAGCTCATTCTGCCCCTTTCGGAGAGCTCCCTTTGTTTCGTAGACGTGACGGCCCCACCAGCGGACTCCCAGAGGCTTACCATTCAGTCGAACCTCGGACACGTCAGAGACCTGCCCCAGGTCAAGGAACAACTCCTCACCCGATTGATTCTCGAATCGCGTTTTGTAGACGATTCTTCCGGCAAATGTCGCCAGAGCCGGATCTTCCGCCGCTTTGCTGATGTCTCGCAATTCAGTCAGGTTCCGCGAGAATGATTTTTCGGGGATCACGTGCTGGAACGCTACCTGCCACCCGGAAACCGGGTTCAGAGGCAAGGCACGCTCATCCTTTCCGCACGGGCACCCGGCCTTCGTTGGCCCGGTCCTCTTCTGTGTGCCTGGTTCGAGAACCAGGAGAAGCGACTCGGCAGGTTCAAGGTGAATATTCAGCCTGCCTCCGCTCTTCATGCCGTCGAATCGGTTCCGAAGCCCTGTCTCGGGATCCCACTTCCACGCGGTTTTGCCGGTGGACGCCACGGTCGCAAAAAGGTCGGTCGCCCGGGTCCGGCTTATATTGGAGAAGAGAAGGATGTCCCGGTTCCGGTGGCGATGGTGTACGTGAAGAACGTCGGGACTCGGGTGCTCGAAACTCAAGAACGGCGGCTTGACCTTGATTGTCTGGGCCAAATCGCCAGCCCATTTCAGGAGTCCTTGCCGGTCTTCGTCGCCCAGTCCCATCCGGACAAAGTCTTTGTGGAGGCTGGCGGAAGGTCGAGGGGCAGGCAGGATCCAGACCCTGCCCGACCGTTTCGCCAGAATATCTTCGATCGCCTTCTTCACCCGGAGGTCCCTGGCGGCCGCATCTCGCAGCCCCGGACTCCTGGACGGTGCCTGGCCGACAAACACGATCTTGCCCCCGGAGCGCGCCAATGCGGTCACCGCCTCGGCGGTCTCCGGCTCAAGCGACTCAACATCCTGCAGAATCAGGACGTCATATTCCCTTGTGCCGAACTTGAGCCGACCACGCTCGAACCGCGCTTGTTGGAGGATCTCTTCGCTTACAAAATCGGAGGAGAGCCCGAGCTGGTTCAAAGCCTGCCAGAGGTGGTAGTGGTACCAGGGGCGGGCGACCTCGGGGAACGGCTGATACAGCAGGAAATCCCGCGACCACTCGTCGGCTCGCGGGCCGAGTATCGCCACAGAAGCCTGAGCTTCGGAATCGATAAGGACGGACGAAAGCCGGGAAGCGTAGTCCGTCCAGAGGCGAAAATAGGGCCACCAGGGATTCCTGTCATTCAGGTAGCAACCGAATCGCACCCAGCCCGGGAAACCGGCTTCCGGCGGGGTGTAGTTGAAGCCGTGCACAACCGGATGCAGGACTCCTGACATCAGGCTCATGTCAAAACAAAGCTTGAAGTCCTGCAGTGTCTCCCGGAAAACGGGAACGGCATTGGTCATGGCTTCGAAACTGATCTGGTGTTTCCCCGACAGGTGAGCGGCCGACGATACATATTTGTTCACGACCGTGGGGCTCGGAACAACACGGTCTTCCTCGCCCCACAGCCAGCTCTCCCCCTCGGGCAGGTCGACCAGCATACTTCCGCCCAGTGGATGCGTCTCCCTCCCGTAAGCCTGAATTCTCGCTTTGATCCCGTTCTCGCGGCACCAGGCGACGTAGGTACGAACGAACCGTTCGTGGAAAAGCTCGACGAGGGTCTTGCAGAAGTCGTAGCGCGCTCTGCGAATCGTGTCGCCGCCGTTGTTCTCATCGCGTCCCGCTTCCGAATCAAGGATGAACGGAAGGCAGGGCCAGACGCTGTACCCACGCCGGCGTTCGAATTGCTCCGGAAAATCGGAAGTCCAATTGGCATGATCAAGCTCCAGACTGTCGACGAATGCCGCTCGGATGGCGGTACCCAGCCTGCCGCCGAGATCGGGGCCCAGACGTTTTGACATGTTGTCGAGGTACTTCCGCACAGCGCGGGCGTCAAAATGATTGACGACCGGTCCGTCGGCGCCCGGAGCGCCCAGCTTCACGTAGGTAAACCCTTCTTCCCGCAGCCCCGCGTACAAAATGAAGTCTCCCTTGGGAACCTCAAAGCTGATGACGCCAGAGGCGGACGCACTGCTCATGAAATCAGTCCCGGGATCGAATCGCTCGCCTTCGCGGGGGACCAGGCGAAGAAAAGCAAGCTTCGGCTGGGCAGCAACTTCCTCGGGCGACCGACGGCGCCGTTCACGGCCTGCCGCGAGAGCTTGGACGGTACTTTCGAAGAAGGTGGGGCCGGAGACGGTCTTCCGTACCACGGTTATCCTCTGGGTTTGCTCGCTGGGTTCCAGGAAGCGGCCTCCGAATGGCCAACCCGAGCCTACGATCAGGTCTGCGACCATGCCTCTGGCGCGCGTCCCGTCGGTTGCCGTCTTGACCATCCGATTCCACTCGGGACTCAGCCAGGGGACGGGCGGGAAGCCTTGCAGCGTTTTGGGTGGCACAGCTTCGAGCATCGCAATCGTGTTGATTTCAACGCCCCCGATGCCGGCCGCTTTCATCACGTCGAGCTCGCGCAGGATCTCTTTTTCATTCACCCGGCTGCCGTTCCACCACCACCGAACAAACGGCCGAGCTGTAGCCGGAGGATTGCGGAAGGCGTCGTAAAGTGGGTCGGCAGCCAAGAGAGGCTGCAAGAGCAGGCTGGCGATCAGGGCAGTTTTCAGCATCGGGGGTATTTTCGGCTATTTTTATCCAAGAACCAACACGAACCAACACGAACGGGCCCATCGAATAGCGCATGTGAGTTCTGTTCGATGGGCCCGTTCGTGTTGGTTCGTGTTGGTTCGCGGATAAAAATCAGTCGATGCCCAACCGCCCCCAGAGTTCGTCGACCCGCTCCTTCACCTCTGCCGTCATCTCGATCTGATCGGGCCACGGTCGGGTGAACCCTTCTTCGGGCCACTTCCGGGTGGCGTCGACTCCCATTTTCGAGCCGAAATTCGCAAGGCGGGCGGCGTGGTCGAGCGAGTCGACCGGTCCGAGGGTGAATTGGATGTCACGCTCCGGATCAATATGATTCAGCGCGCGCCAGATGACTTCTCCGTAGTTGCGCAGATCGGTTCCGTGGTCAAGGACCAGGATGCACTTCGAGAACATCGCCTGTCCCATGCCCCAGAGCGCGTTCATGATCTTCCGGGCATGCCCGGGATAGCGCTTCTTGATACTCACCAGAACAAGGTTATGGAAGACGCCTTCGAAGGGCATGTGCATGTCTTCGATCTCAGGCAGTTGTTTCCTTAGCAAAGGCAGAAAGATGCGCTCCACGGCGGAACCGAGATAACAGTCTTCCTGGGGCGGCTTGCCGACGATGATGGTTTGATAGACCGGGTTGCGGCGGCGGGTCAGACAGTTGACATGAAAAACCGGGTACTGATCAGCGAGGGAATAGAAGCCGGTGTGATCGCCGAACGGTCCTTCTTCGCGCAGTTCATCCAGGTCAACGTAGCCTTCCAGCACGATTTCCGCGTTGGCCGGCACCTCGAGGTCAACCGTCTTACAGCGGACGAGGTCGACCGGCTTGCCGCGAAGGAAACCGGCAAACATCATTTCATCGAGATCATCGGGAAGGGGAGCGATCGCCGAAAATGTGACAGCCGGGTCCGATCCAATCGCGACCGCCACTTCCATGCGGCGCTCGCCGGCGCTGCTCGCTCGAGCTTCGCGAAAGTGGTGGGCGCCATGTTTGTGGACTTGCCAGTGCATCGCCGTCGTCTTCTCGTCGTAGACCTGCATCCGATACATGCCGCAGTTTCGCTTGCCGGAAACAGGGTGCTTGCTGAATACGAGCGGCAGGGTTATGAAGCGTCCGGCATCCTGCGGCCAGCATTGAAGGATCGGAAAATCCAGGACCGAGAAATCGGTCAAAACCATCTCCTGGCACGGTCCCGCGGAGACGGTCCTGGCACCCAGGGCCGCCAGCTCGCCCAACTTCGGCAACATTTTGATCTTGTTCAGGAGCCCGGAGGGAGGCTTGAGCTCAAGCAGCCCTTCGATCCTCTGGGCCACCTCTTCAACGGAATCGACGCCAAGCGCCAGTGCTGTCCGCCGATAGGAACCGAAAGCGTTGATGAGGAGCGGGACCGACGAGCCCCGGGGGTTCTCGAAGAAAAGGGCCGGCCCGCCGGCCTTCGAGACTCGATCGGCGATCTCGGAGATCTCCAGAACCGGGTCAACTTCCGCGCTGATTCTTCGGAGCTCCCCGGCGTTTTCAAGCGAGGAGACAAAATCACCTAGAGAGTTGTAGGCGTAGGCCATCAGGCGCCTACTTTCTGTCGAAAGGCCCTCAACTCCTCCTCGAATTCCGTTCGGGACATCACCATCGTTCCCCGGCTCAGGTTGACGTTGAACGAACTCGCCTGTTCCACCACCTTGGTCGGCGACGGTAAGGCGCTTAGCTCATTCAGAGACAGGAAGCGCGAGTAGTTCGGGCGATACTTGTAGCCGCCGCTGTCGATTTCGATGAAACCGACGGCCGGATCCCCCAGAGCCACGGTGCAGTCCTTCACCGCGCAATAGTCCGCAACATCCGAGATCGTCACGTGACAGTCCCTCCTTCAAAGGAAGAAGTACCGCTCAGCTGTCAGCAGTCAGCTGTCAGCAGTTAGCCGCTTCATCCTTCATCCTTCATCCTTCATCCTTCGCTCTTATGAAGCCCTTACAAAACGATAGAGGAAAAAGGCGCCTTCTGCCAGAGCTTTCGATCTGCTCCAGAAGCTCATTTTGTCGAGAAGCGGGTGAGTGTGACTGATGGCAGGAGTGAGGAGGGTGACAGGTTGGGTGGACGTGAGGAGACTCTCCAGTTCCAGGGTCTCGTCAGCCGGAATAAGCTCGTCGTAAGCCCCGTGCACGAGGAAAACCGGACAAGTGATCGCGCTAAGCTCTTCACCGGGAGAAAGCGATTGGAGACGTTCCTGCAGCTGGTCGCTGATTTGAGCCAGCAATGCGCGGTTCTCGTTTTGCTGACCGAGGGCCAGGTTGTACCAGAGGCCGCCCTCGGCACTGAGGCTGGATGGTGTCAGTGAGGTTTTTGCGGTGACGACTAAATCCGTTAGCGCCTGCTCCAGCCTGTCGTGATCCTGACGGTTTCGCATGGCGTCAAGCGCCGTCAGCATCAAGATCCACTTTCCGTAATACTGAACCGGGTAACTCCCGTGGGAGTCGACACCGCGTGTGTTGGAGAACCAGCGCTGCTGGCAACGCCAAAGATCCCTGTAGCCACCGATCGAGACGATGAAATCGAGATTGCGGCATTCGGGCTGGCGGGCAGCGGCGAGCAGCGCCAGAGTGCCGCCGACCGAAACCCCGATGATCCCGGCCTTCCGCAGCTCAAACCACGGGCGTTCGCGCATCTGCCCGTACCAGAAGCCAATCTCCTCCACCGCCACCGGATCGAGGCGAAAGTGGTCGAATCCGGTTAACCGGGGTGTGATCACGACATAGCCGGACTTTGCCAGCGAGCGGGCGACGGCGACAAAGCGGGGGTTCAGGATGCCGTTTGGAGTGAGGCCGGGGATGAACAGGATCGCGGTTTTCGGTCCGCGAGTGTCCGTCTGGTAAATTCGCGCGGTCCTCTCCGCGGATCCGCTTCGGAGATGGATCTCGGTTTCGATAACCCCGGTGGTATCAACCGACTGGCGCGCGGCAGCGCCGAGATTGGCAACCAGTCCCGCCGTCTGGAATAAGCCAGGAAGGATGAGAATGGCGAGCACCAGTGCGAGGAGCGCAGCAGCCAGCGCCGTTTTTTTCGAAAATACCCGCCACATCGTCTTTAGCAGCCGCATATTGAATCAGAGTTGCGGGCGGTTTAGCAAGGAAATCGCGAGGGGCAGATGTCTAACCTTTTCGTGCACGTCTGCGCCATCTGTCCACGAACCAACACGAACGAACACGAACAAAGGCGCCTTTGTTCGTGTTCGTTCGTGTTGGTTCGTGGACAAATACTATAATCTGTCGCCATGCTCTGGCTGCTCCTGGTTGCGCTTCTGGCAATGCTTGTCGGCGGCATCTTCTCTCTCCCGGCTTTGATGGCCACCGGGGCGGTCACCGCGATTGTCGCACTCACCGGCCTGAAATGTCCTTCCCGCTTTCTTTTGGTTGCCTTCTGGGTTTGGCTGGAAGGGGTCTTTCTGTACCTCGTTTTCCAATCCCACGACCTCACCTCATCGGCCTTCGGCCTCCCGCGGCCGGCACTTCTCATGCTGCTTGGAGTCTGGCTCGCGCCCGTATTGATCTGGCCCGTTGGCTTCGCGCTGACCTTTAAGCGGTGGATGGGCGGGAAATGATCCCGGCCGCCATAGTCGCTTACCTGATATTCCTTGCCGCTGTCGGCCTCTGGACGACGAGGCGGAATCGAGGCCCGTCCGATTTCTACCTGGCGGGTCGCCGGCTCGGCCTGCTGACGACGGTCCTCGCCACGATGTCTTCGATCATGAGCGGCTTCGTTTTCGTCGGCGGACCGGGCCTCTTCTATGCGGTCGGCTTGGGCTCCTTTTGGATTGTGATCTCCGCTTCGTTCACAGGTGCAATGATGTGCTGGCTTCTGGCCCGGCCGCTTCACCGGATGGCGGCTGAGGCCGGCTGCCTGACCATTCCTGACGTAATTCTTGCCCGCTACGGTTGTCGCGTTTCCAGCGGTTTTGCCGCCGTCGCAATCCTGCTCGGCGTGGTCGGTTACCTGGCAACCCAGCTCATGGCCATGGGAGTTATCCTGGCGACGGTCCTTGACACGTCGATCTGGGTCGGGATCCTCGCCGGCACCCTGGTGCTCGCCCTCTATACGACGGCCGGCGGCATGGTCGCTGCCATCTACACGGATGTCGTTCAGGGCGCCGTCATGTTGATCGCCACGAGCTTGATATTTGCCTTCGCGGTAGGCACCGGAGGCGGCGTGCACGACATCTCGGCGACGATCCAGAGCGAACTGCCGGAGGTGCTCGGTCCCTGGGGCCTGGCCGGGCCTGTGACGTGTCTGGCATGGTTTTTCCTTTTCGCCGTCGGATCTCTGGGGCAGCCCCACGTTGCGCACAAGATGATGATGGTCCGGGATCTCAAGGCGCTCAGGCATTTCCCCTGGATACTGGCGGTCTCAATGATCGCGTGCAGCCTGGTCTGGCTGGGCGTGGGGTCAAGCGTTAAAAGCCTGGTCCTCGGCGGCACTCTCGCACCTCTGGCTCATCCCGATGAGGCGGTCACGGTTTTCCTCGAGCGGTTCGCGCCCGAGTGGCTGAAGGCTCTGGCCTACGCCGGCATTGTCTCGGCGATCATGTCGACGGGTGACAGCTTCGCCAACGTCGGAGCGGCCGTTCTGGCCAGAGACGTTCATCGTTCGCTTGGCCGCCAACCCCGTGACACAGTCGCGTACGGCCGTCTCTTTTCCATCGTACTCTTCGGGTTAGCGCTCATTTTTGCGAACTCGGTGAAAGGCTTGGTTGCTTATGCCGGGATACTCGGATTTGGCCTTTTCGCCGCTGCGCTGACACCGCTGCTCGCGATTGGGCTCAACTGGCCCCGGGCGACCGCCGCCTCAGCTCGGGCGTCGCTGCTGGTCGGAACGATTTCAGCAATAACCGGAGAAACAGTCAGCCGGCTTGGCTATTACCAGCTTGCCATTCCCCCCGCATGCCTTGCCCTGGTGTTGTCCCTAATCGCGTTTCTCGTCGTCGGTCTTGGCCGAAAACGCCACTCAGATTGCACCCTGCCTGCATTGTGAACCTGTTTGTTTGCCTCGCCGCCAAGTCTTCCAAGTTGGTGTACTCTTGTACGGTAAGCGCCCGGGACAAATGGAGATCGTCAAGTGGTTGCGGGCGGCGCGAGAACCCCATGAACAGACGACACTTCCTCAAGCAGGCCGCGTTGTATTTTTCCGCCGCCTCCATGCAGACAGCACCGCGCGGCGATCAGGTAATGACCGTCCTCGGTCCGATCAGGCCGTCGGAGATGGGTATGACGCTGCCCCACGAGCACGTCCTCGTTGATTTCGTAGGAGCGGAGCAGGCTAGTCCATCACGGTATGACGCCGAGGCGGTCTTCAAAACCGCCCTGCCGCATGTGAGAAGAGTTCGCGCGCTCGGCTGCCGGACTTTCGTTGACTGCACACCGGCTTTCATCGGTCGCGATCCTGGCATCTTGAAGCGGTTAGCCTCCGCAGCCGGGTTAAACATTCTGACCAACACGGGCTACTACGGGGCTGCGAATGACAAGTTCGTCCCTCGCCATGCTTACGACGAGACGGCCGAGCAGTTGAGCCAGCGATGGGTTCGGGAGTGGCAGCAGGGGATCGCAGAGACCGGAATCCGGCCGGGGTTCATCAAGATTGGAGTGGATTCCGGCCCCCTTTCGGCGATCGACCGGAAGCTTGTCCAGGCCGCGGCCCTCACTCATTTGGAGAGCGGTCTGACGATCGCCTCGCACACCGGGAACTCGGTTGCCGCGCTTGAGCAGATCGAGGCCCTGAAGGAAGCGGGAGTTGACCCCAACGCCTGGATCTGGGTCCATGCGAAGCGAGAGCCGGATGCGGGTGCCGTTTTCAAGGCCGCGAGGTCGGGAGCCTGGATCGAGTTTGATTCGATAGGTCCAACGAGAATCAGCCAGAACGTTGAGTTGGTTAAAGCCATGAAAGACGCCCGGCTTCTCGGCCGGGTCCTGATCTCCCAGGATGCGGGCTGGTATCACGTCGGCGAGCCGGGGGGAGGCAAGTTCCAGCCATTTGACACGCTGTTCGTGGAATTCCTGCCCGCCTTACGTCGGGCCGGGTTCAGCCAGAGCGAAATTAATGCTTTGACCATCGCGAATCCGGCTGCGGCTTTTGGGATTAAGGTCAGGCGATCGACGCCGTAGGCGTAGGAACACCTGATGACAGTGCCCCACGCACGGTCCTGTTGTGGCCTCAGAAGGACCTGAAGGACCTGAAGAACGACAGCAAGAAATCCAGTCCTTCAGGTCTTTCAGGTCGTCCAGGTCCTTGGCTTTTGCTGGAACACTCTTATGCACCTGATCGCTTCCCCCTCCGATCTCCTCCTCGGGGCTCACATGTCGATTGCCGGCGGCACGCCGCACGCGATCGACCGGGCACGCAAGGCCGGCTGCACGGTTGTTCAGATTTTCGTGAAGAACTGCAACCAGTGGAAAGCCAAACCGCTCCCTGACGAGGAGGTTGAGGACTTCCGGTCTCGGCGTGCAGCCGCCCGGCTGGTCGACGCCGTGGCTCACGCCTGTTACCTGATCAACCTGGCGAGCCCCGAAGGAGAATTGAGACGGCAGTCGATCGACACCTTGCTGGAGGAGCTGCAACGGGCCAGCCGGCTTGGCCTTAGTCACCTGGTTGTCCATCCGGGTTCCCATGGTGGAGACGGAGAAGCAATCGGGGTCGCGCGAATTGCGGCGGCGCTTAACGAAATCCACGAGCGGGGAGAGCGCGACGCGAGGATTGCTCTCGAGGGGACGGCGGGACAAGGGACCAGCATGGGTTACAGGTTTGAACATCTGCGGGACGTGCTGGCCGGCTGCCGCCAACCGGGACGAGTCGCCATCTGTCTCGACACCTGCCACTTGTTCGCGTCCGGTCATGATTTCCGTGACCGGGAGGGCTACGAGCGGATGATCGGGAGCTTTGACCGTACGGTCGGACTCGGAAAGCTGGGGGTGCTGCACGTGAACGACAGCAAGCGTGAGTTGGCAAGCCGCGTCGACCGCCACGAGCACATCGGGAAAGGATGCATCGGAATCGACGGTTTCCGATGGTTTCTCAACGACCCGCGGATGGAGGAGGTCCCGAAAATCCTCGAAACCCCGAAAGGCCTCACGCTTCGGCTCGACAAGCACAACCTGCGGGTTCTGCGGTCACTGGTCGCGTCGTAACCGCTCCGGCAGGCTATAGATGGTTCGTGTATTCGACCACCTCAACCGGTTCCGGGATGAACGTCAGCACGAGAATGATCAGCGCCACGATCGCCAGAATGATCCGTTTGGCATCGAGTGGCGGATAATCCCAGACGGGGGCCGGGTGACGGAAGGCGAGCAGGAAGATCAGAGCGGCGAAAAGGATGTAACTAATCGAGAAGGTCGCCGCTCCCAGGACAACCAAGCCGGTGAGGGTGCCAATCGACACGATTCGATGCCATCGAGGACCCAGCACCGCGTAAACGATGTGTCCGCCGTCTAGCTGCCCGACAGGCAACAGATTGAGGCTGGTCGCCAACATCCCGAACCAGGCCGCCCACCCCACGGGGTGGAGCGTGATATACGCTGTCTCGTTTCCCACGAGAAGCCGCGCCGCCAGTTTGAACAACAGCGGCTCGCCGAAGTTCAGATAGAAACCCTCACTCCCCTCCAAAACAAACTCCCGGGAATGGGCGAGCCCCAGGATCAAAGCCGGAATTATGAAGACGAATCCTGCCAGAGGGCCGGCAATGCCGATATCGAAAAGTTGGCGTTTGTTCTCGAACGGAGACCTGATTCTTATCACCGCTCCGAAGGTTCCAAAAGGGTTCAGTGGGAATCCAAAGGCAAAAGGCGGGACGGGAAGCAGATGGGGCAGACTGGCCCGGATCCCGTAGCGAACGCAGGTCAGGTAATGGCCCAGTTCGTGGGCGATAAGGATTATGAGGATCGCGAGCGAAAAAGACAGGCCGCCCAGGAGATACGACGGATCGGTGAGGATCCCCAACAGGCCAGTGGCATCGGACAAGGGCCTGTCGACAAAACCTGTGTACCAAAAAATGCCCGCCGCCGTGGTAGTGCAGAGGGTGGCTAGAAACAATACCGCCGGGAGCCACCTGCGCGGTCGATCCGGCGGCACAGAAACCTCCACGGCGGCCGGAAAGGGGGGAGGCGTATAGTTCTGCGGAAATTCGCTCAAATCGGACTACTGGTTGAAACGTATTTCTTTACCAGGTTTGAACCGCACGGTCTTCCCTGGAGGAATCGGAACTTCAGCCCCGGTTCTGGGATTCCGCCCGATGCCGCTCTTGCGCGGTTTAACCACAAAAACGCCGAATCCCCTTAGTTCAATCCTCTCGCCGCCCCGCATGGCGGTCTTGAGGGCTTCGAAGACAGAATCTACGGCGGTCTCCGCGCGGACCTTGGTAATTCCCATCTTGTTGGAGACACGTGTAACTATATCCTGTTTAATCACTGCTTGAAAATTCCTCCCTTAACCTGTTTATTTGACTATACTTGCCCAAATGAAGCGTGTCAAGTCCTGATACTCCTCTATTTTGCGCGTAAACGGGCAGAAGAGCGAGTGTTGGGGGGAAGTCCTGACAGGGTGAGAAGGTGAGAAGTGTTTCATCCACGAACCAACACGAACGAAAGTCAGAAGTCAGGAGTCAGAAGTCAGGAGTCAGAAGTCAGAAGTCAAGAAGTCAGGAGTCAGAAGTCAGAAGTCAGAAGTCAGAAGTCAGGAGTCAAGAAGTCAGGAGTCAGAAGTCAAGAAGTCAGGAGTCAGAAGTCAGAAGTCAGAAGTCAGAAGTCAAGAAGTCAGGAGTCAGAAGTCAGAAGTCAAGAAGTCAGGAGTCAGAAGTCAGGAGTCAGAAGTCAGAAGTCAGAATATTACTAAGACGCTTTTGTTCGTGTTCGTTCGTGTTGGTTCGTGGATGAAACACCTCACCCTGTCACCTTGTCACCTTGTCACCTTGTCACCTTGTCGGGACTTC
>RPQK01000139.1 GCA_003819755.1 Acidobacteriota bacterium
GACCACCGGGTGGTCAACCAGATCGCCACTCGGCGGCTGCGGGTCGTGAAATACCGCGGCTCGAATCACGGAACCAACGAGTATCCGACGCTGATCGATGAGGACGGGCTGAGCGTGCTGCCAATCAGCTCACTGGGTCTGAAGTATCCCGTCAGCAAAGACTTCATCCCGACCGGCATCGATCGGCTGGATACCATGCTGAACGGTAAGGGGTACTATAAGGGCAGCAGTGTTCTCGCCTCAGGCACAGCAGGGACCGGGAAGAGCAGTATCGCGGCCTCTTTTGCGGATCGCACCTGTCGGGACGGTCGCAGATGCCTCTACTTCTCGTTTGAGGAATCACCCGAGCAGGTGATGCGCAACATGGGCTCGATCGGTCTTGATTTAATGCAATGGGTTCGGTCGGGAATGCTGAGGTTTGAAGCTGCTCGGCCCACGGTTCATGGTTTAGAGAACCACCTTGTCAACCTTCACAAGCTGGTGAATCAGTTCAACCCGGAGGCAGTGGTCATCGATCCGGTTACTAACCTGACGGGCGTGGGTGACTACGCGGAAATCAGGACGATGCTCACACGGCTGATCGATTTTCTGAAGAACCGGCAGATCACATCCCTCTTTACAAGCCTTAGCGAGGCAGGCACCGCGCAGGAGCAAAGCGAGGTCGGGATCAGCTCGCTCATGGACACCTGGCTGCTCGTGCGAGCCGTTGAGTCGGCCAACGAACGGAACCGCATTCTGTACGTGCTGAAGAGCCGGGGCATGGCACACTCCAATCAGATGCGCGAGTTCCTGCTCACTGATAACGGGATTCGGCTCCTGGATGTCTACGTTGGTCCCGGCACCGTTCTGACAGGCTCCGCCAGGCTGGCACAGGAGTCCAAAGATCGGGAGGCGGAGCTCGCCCAGGCGCAAGTCGCGGGGAGACGTGAACGGGAGCTCGAGCAAGAGCAGGCAGCGCTTCAATCCCAATTGTGCGCGATTCAGGATAAGCTCAAGGGGATCTCGGAGGAACTGTCTACCGTGAGGGTCCAGGAGGCCGACCGCCTGTCTACGACATCTGGAGAGCGCCGGAAGATGAGCGCCTTGCGGAAGGCAGACTAAAGGGGAATTCAGGGTGAGGCGTAAGGCAAGCGCGCCGAGAGACCGGCCGCGCGGAGAACAGAAATGGGACTTCCGTCTCTACGTGGCCGGGCAGACTGCGCGATCGATTGCCGCTGTTCAGAACCTCAATCGAATTTGCGAGGAGTACGCGGCGGTCGGGTGCAAGATCCGGGTGATCGATGTGATGAAGTGTCCTCAAGTGGCCGCCGGGGAACAGATAGTCGCTCTGCCCACCCTGGTTCTTAGGGTTCCTGGTGGCCCGTCTCGCAGAGTAATCGGAGATCTTTCCAACACAGAGAAGGTTTTGACCGGGTTGAGACTACGGCCCTGAAGCTTGTGGTCAGAGTGCCGGGCTGGCAGGGAAACGAGCATGAAGAAAAAGTCGCATAACCAGTGCTCGGCCTTCGAGCGAGCCGCGCGACAGAGAGCCCGACCGAAGTACGTGCTGCGACTTTACGTAGCCGGTATCTCCCCAAGATCAGAGCGGGCCATCCGGTCCGTCAAAGAAGTCTGCGAGCAGCGCCTTAAGAACCGGTACGAATTGGAGATTGTGGACGTCTATCAGCATCCCGAGTCGTTAAAGGACGGGCAGGTTCTCGCGGTGCCCACGTTGATCAAGCAGCTGCCCCTCCCGCTGCGCCGTTTGATTGGAGACATGAGTGACAAGGAAAAACTGATTGTCGGGCTCGATTTGAGGCCAAGCGATGAGCAATAAGCGCCTGACGTCAGATAAGGGCCGGGGCTTGTGGCCCCGGCTCTGAATGGGGTTCAGGCGGTCGTGAGTTTGAATCTCACCGTCACGCCCTCGTGTTACTCGACGTAAAAGGCGCAGTGGTCGAAGTCCAGATGGATCTTCTTGAGGCCCAGTGAAGCTGTATCGATTCGCCTGGATTTCTCCCCAGCTGATACGCTTTGCGCGAAATTCGAACTGGACCCGCTGCAGGCCCAAAGACATCAGGCCAATGACTCCGTCCAGTGATGATCTGGTTTGCCGTTTTCCGCGGACGACCCAGACAGGAAGATCGTTCCATTGCACGTCGCCCAGGCGAAGATCAGGCAGAACCGCACTCTGCACATCGGACGTTCCCCCCAGCCGACGGAGGATTCCGTCGTATTGCTTTTTTAGAGGTCTGATCGCCACGCCGGTCGCCGGCTCGAGCAGACAAGTGACCGGCGCTCCACTGTCGACCGACAGCGTGTACGGCCGCCCGCCGATACTCGCGTGAACAGCCAGCAAGCCTCCCTCAAACTCAAATTCAACAGAGTGAACGGACTGTGAAGTAGACCCGAACTCCAACTGACGTCTTTTGTAGTCAATCACCAGGTCCGCAGTGGCAAGAACGTCGAGCCCGAGTAAGACGTCGACTTTTCCCCATGGCAAATCAGCCGAGTAGCAGGCGGCCGTGATCGTGCGCGAGCCAAGCCGGAGACCGCGCAAAATGACGCGCTCGGCTTGCGATTCTGACCCGAAGGCCGTGAGCCTGGCCGCTCCCATGCTCGGCGCATTGATCTTGCGGGCCGTCTTCCGGCTGAGGATAGAGTGTGTTGCGCCTGTGTCGATCATTACCCGCACCGGGACCCGGCTCTGGCCGAGGGTAGATCGAATGACAATAAGGTGTCCCTCGTCGAGCTCAAAAGGAACTATCGAGGGAGACGGTGAGGTCTCGGGAGTCGCCGACAACAATCCTGTGAATAGCAAAGCAGAGAGAAAGCGAAAACAGTAGCGCATGGCCCGTCCTTCCTGGTTGGCACCCGGAACGGAGGGCAAAAGGACAGCGCTTCACTTGTCATGCCGAGCTCTCGAGGATCGCTGCTGCGCTGGTCTCAAGAGTTCCGAGAGGACAGGAATCGGCGCCATCCACGCTCCGAGATCGGGTGCGTGATTGGTTGTGATCTGATTCCGTGCTCCGAGAACCCGGGTTCGAGGCCTGCGCAGGATCGGAGGGCGTTTTTCTTTACAAACGTCTGGGTATCCATTCCTCCCTTCTGATTTGGTTTCCGTCCGGTCGTCTTCGACCTTCGAGGTGGTTGGGTGGTTTTGTTGAGGCTAGCATCGACGGTTGGGCCACGATAAGGCAACTAAATCGTGCCTCACGGTTTAAGCCGTTGATTAACAAGTTGTTGACTCGACGCATCTCGCGTGTTTCCCAGATTTGCTTCATGCGCGGCGCGAACGCTAAGATTGAAGAAATAGATAAAGAAGATGGCGAGCTTCCCACCGCCTCGTACTCCCGTTCGATTTGGCGCTTTTGAAGTTGATTTAGCGGCGGGAGAAGTGCGCAAAAACGGACTCCGGGTTCGTCTGCAGGATAAGTCCTTCCAAATCTTGGCTTTAATGCTGGACCAGCCGGGCGAGCTGATAACTCGCGAGCAGCTTCGTGAGCGACTCTGGCCGTCTGGGGTTTTTGTCGATTTCGAGCACGGTCTGAACATCGCGGTCAACCGCCTTCGTCAGGCGCTGGGCGATGCCGCCGACAACCCGCGGTTTATTGAGACGGTGCCGCGGCGTGGATATCGCTTTATTGCACCGGTCAGGAGCGAGCTTCGGGAAAGACCCGAACCGGCAATCGTCACGGATAGGAGCAATGAGACCGCAACAGCCACGGAACGGCTGCCGGGAACGTCCACCTCTCCATCAGGATCCGCTATCCCGGAGGACACGGGCTGGTACCACCGGTTTCGCCGCCTTCCTTCAGCCGGCCGCCTGACCATCTGGGCTTGCCTGGGATTGATCATGTTGGCCGTGACGGTCGCGACGGTGGTGTACTGGGATCGAGCCCCGGCAAGCGCGCTCGGCTTCCAGGAACGCGGCTGGGTTTTGGTCGCGGAATTCGAGAACGACACGAGCGAGGCGCTTTTCAGTGGGACGCTCGAACACGCTCTGGAGGAGGCTCTCAGGAGCTCCCGTTTTGTAAACGTGGTCCCCAGGGAGCGCGTGGCTGATGCACTACGGTTGATGAAGAGGCCTCTGGACAGCAAGCTGGACGCCCGTTTGGCGAACGAAGTTTGCCTTCGAGACGGTGGGATTCAGGCTGTGATTACGGGTCGGGTTGCTAAGCTCGACAAGTATTGGATCACGGTCAATATCGTCAATCCCGCCAAGGGGACGACCGTCGGTTCGAAAACTGTGGAATCGAGTGTGGCCAACGACGCCCCGGAAGTCATTTACCGCTTGTCGGATTGGGTACGAACGAGTCTGGGCGAGACCGGGGTGTCCAACGAAGACAGGCAGCAGCGCCTGGAGAAGGTCACTAGCCGTTCTCTACGCGCGGTACAGTTGTACTCTCGGGCTATGGCGCTCGGTAACCAGGACGAATGGGCCGCGGCGGAGCAGTTGCTCAGGCAGGCCACAGAGGAGGATGGGGACTTCGCGTCGGCGTATATCCTCCTCGCGCATTCGATGAACAACCAGGGGAAACCCAGGTCGAACTGGCTCCCGTTTGCGGAGCGTGCCTTTCAGCTTTCCGGCGCCACGAGCGATCGAGAAAGATATTTCATCCGAGGCAGTTACTTTGGATTCATCGACGACGCGGAGCAGGCGATCAGCGCTTACAAGACTCTCGTGAGCCTTTACCCGGATGACTACTGGGGTGTCAACAATCTGGCGTTCAGTTACGATGGACTCGGTTGGAAGGACGAGGCAGTACCTTACTATGCACGCCGGGCAGACCTCCGGCCCACATCGCCGGAGGTCAACTACGATGCGGCCCGGGTCTTGGCTGGCCGCGGCCCCGGGTTCGATGCTGCGCGTCCTTATTATCGACGGGCCAGTTCGCTCCGCTCGCGCGGTCCGTTCTATGTCTGGATGATGCCGATCGAGCTGTACCCTGCCTGGGAGCACTGGTTCTACGACAGGCCGGCGGCCGCCCTGGAGGTTATCCGAAACCTCGAGCGGCAGCTTCCGAATGCGGATCCGGACTCTCGGCAAGGTCTCAAACATCACGCCGCATTCGCATACCTGACTCTCGGTCGGCTTCAAGATGCCGAGCGGGTGTGTTCGACCTTGTTGGAACCTGACGCCTACGCGGTAGATGTGCGCACTCTGGCGTGGATCGCTTTTGCTCGTAACGATAGGGACGCGCTTCGGAGGGCAGGCAAGCGGCTTGCGGCGACATGGCCCAACAGTAATTCAGTGATCCTGCTGCTAAAAGCGGGCCTCCTGGACGAAGCACGCACCATGCTCGCCAAGCTTCCAGCTGAGATCGCTCGTTTCGGATTTATTTACGGCGACGCACTCCTCCGCGGTGCGGAGGGCGAACTCGCGTTGACACAAGGGGACCGAAAGACGGCGATCAAGCTTCTGCAGGAGTGTGTCACGAGAACTGAGAGAACGCCGTATTCGGAGTTTCTCATCGGATCCGAATCCCTGGCCTCTGCCCTCGAGGCAGAGGGCAACCTCCCTGGCGCCGCCTTGGTGCTCGAACAAGTCATGGCGCGGCGCCGGGCATCCTTTGGCTCGCAGGGCGCATTTTGGCTCCCGGTTCCTTACCGGCTAATGCGTGTATACGAAAGGCTCGGAAGGCAAGCGGACGCTGACCGGCTGCGAGCTGAGCTCAAGACGCTCCTTTCCGTAGCCGACCCGGATCACCAGGTGGTTCAAGCTTTCAGAACATCGACGCGGTAAGCGGGCAGGAATCCCACGGAGCGAACCTTGACTCACGAACTCCCTTTACTCGTCCGAACTCTTCGACAAAGCAGTCACAGAGCCGGCCACGAAGGCATCGTGCCCGGCCCCTGCAAAGAGCGGTTATGCGACCTATTCGGCGTTTCTGCTAGGGTTGCTGAAGGAGCTCAATTCGCAGCTGGAAAGTAAGCTGATACAACCCCAGGAACTGGGTCGTACGGGAAGTCCGCCTGGTCAGGCCGGCAATCGGGACGACGCTTCCGCCGAAGAACGATGTTGGATCGACGCTGGACACTGTCCATCCGGTCGCGTCTTTTTGCACCGAGACCAGGAATCCGCTCCCCTGACACGTACCACTCCCACACCAGTTGAAAGAGGTCAGGCTGCTCTTTGCAGGCTCGACCGCAATGTGAGCGTCTGTCAGGAGTGTCTCGCCCTCGGCCATGTTGCCTATCTGACGGATGTTAATGAACCACCCGGTATTCGGATCGGGAGCCCCCTGGCAGGAGGGAGTGCCGCCCGTAGGATTCCAACAGGAGTACCCGGCCCTGAATCGGCGTGGGCTGTCATAGAGTCGCAGTGTCATGTCCTCACTTCCGCCAGCCCAGATCTGCGCCTCCACCCCGTCAACTCCGTCCTTGTAAGGTTGCCAGCCAAGAAATTGCTCTTGACCGTCTATGGTCTCCATCGCCGGCTGATCGCCTTCGACATTCCAATAGGGCAGAATTTCCACCGAAACCTTGGGATTCGGCGACGGCTTCCCTTTGCTCTGTGCTTGGGCAGATGGAACCGCTGCCGCAAACAACAAGCAGCATATGACCGCTGTCGCCAGCCACGACCCGCCTCTTTGTCCCATCTCGACGATCTTTGATTTCAAGTCGTACATGTTCCCACTCTCCAGTCGTTTTGATTTTGGTGATTGAAGCCGAACCCCGAGACGTCGGAGGCTTCTTTCCTATGGTCGGGAGCAACGCGTCCCCGGACCGTGTTGTGGCTAGGATTAACGAGCGTGGAGGGGGAAGGCAAATCAATTGTACCTCGCGCGGCAGGACATTGATCTGACGGAACTTAGCTGGATACCTCTCGAGCCGTACCGTTCGGCTGTTCACTTGGTTGTGGCCGCATCGGATAATGGAGTTAACCCTATCCCTTCTGGTCTTGGAGGCGTTGCTGTGTTGGAACTCTTGATCGGGGCGATCCTTGTCGCAATTATTGCTGGAGCGCTCGGCTTTACAGGTCTCGCTCGTGGTGCGGCCACTTTAGCCAAAATGATTTTTGGCATTTTCGCCGTCATCGCCTTGATCCTCATCATAGCCGTCGTCGCGGGGATCGACCTGCTGACCTGACCCGCTAGCGGCTAGCCCGGGGCGGCGGCAAGGAATTCAAAACCTGGGACTGTCCCTGCCCGACGCACCTCGTCGGGTGAGGTTTCACTCCTGTCGCAGTGCTTGCAGCGCATCGATTCCAGAGCGCGGCGGGCAGGTTTCAGTGCCGCCTGTGTTTACCCGGGCGCCTGATTTGGGCAACACGCCCTCCAGAGACGGCCTCGGTCACGCGTCGGGCCAAGATTCGCCTCGAAGGGCCATCTCCCAGAAGAGGTATTCATAGCGGGTCGTGAGCCGGAAAGTCTCCGCCATCCGCTGGCGCCCAGTTTCTGACGCCTGCTGAAGCAGCTTGTCGATTTCCTCTTCGAGCCATTTGATCCAGCCCGCGAAGGACTCATTGGACCAGCGATCCACGAACTCGCGCCAGGGAGAAGCACCTGTGAGTGTGCGGCGAACAAAAGACCAGCAGTCGAAATACGCCTTTTCCGCGCAGTAGAGGAGCGTCAAAGCTTCTTCGAAACTGCCGGCGTGAGCCGTGGCGATCATATACTGGACGTAGGCGTGACAAGTGGGTGTCATCTCGCCGCTCAATTGGATGCCTTTCTCCCCGGCGATGCGCTGGAACAGCTCCAGTTCCGATTCGAGCGCCGGAATTGCCGCGGCCAGGCCGGGACGCACGGAATCAGGACCCCGTGACAAGACAACTGCGATGAACGGAATAGCTTCGCGGACAAACAGGTAGTCCTGACGCAGCCAGTTGGCGAAAACATCAAAGGGAATCTCCCCCGTCGCCGTCTGTCTGAGAAACTCGTGATCGAGCATTTTGTCCCAGAGCGCTTGAGTGTTGGAAAGGAGAAAATGGTGGAATGCCATTATCCTAGTCTAGAGCCTTTTCAGAATCTGGGAGGGGGAAGACCGGCATAGGCGCTAATCCCTGGGAGGCTCATCTGATACGGCTGTTACCCCGGTGGAGTCTCAGGGGGTCGGCTGCTCCCCTGACCCGATTTCAGCGACCGGCGCTGTCTGCCGGTCCGCTTCGACCTGTCGGGCTGCTTGTGACAGCGATGAAAAGCCAAGCAATTCGAAGACGCATTCAGAGAGCACTTAGACACGGCTCCCCAGGTAGGAACCTCCGATAAGTGACAATGCTCCGACAAGCAGCAGCGCCACCGCCCAAATCAGGTCGAAGTTAATCCACTTCTGACGCAGCACGGCCAGTCCCAGGTGGCGGTAAACCGCCCAAGCGACTGCGCTCATCACCGTTAGCATGGCCAGGGTATGAGCCAGGATCCCAAGTAAGACGCCCGCGCCACCGGCGGATACTTGATGATGATGATGGGCGCCTTCCGTTGCTGCTATCGAGATCAAGGCCGGGGCAATCATCAGTCCTGCGCCGTGAGCTGTCGCCATCAGGAATGACCACCAGGTCAGATCGACCAGACCGACCTTCATCCCCACCCAGCGGGGATGTCGGTAATAACGGAAGATCTTGTAGACGCCGAACGCAATGAGGAGAACCCCTGTTGCCATCTGCAGTAAACCGGCCGGGATGAAGTGAAACCCGGCCAGGATCAGCATGGCAACGAGGACCAGAGAGGCTGCGTGGCCGGCGGCAATGGGCAAGAGGGAGACCCAGATGGCGCGTTGGCTGCCCTGCTGCAGGCCGAGGGAGAGGGCAAATAACCATCCCATCCCCGGATTCAATCCATGATAGGCGCCAAAGGCGACCACGGCCACCCACGGACCAAGGGTGTCAGGAAGGGTAGCAGAAGGAATCTGTTGAAGCATCGCCACCCTCGAGCCTGACCTGGTGCAGTCGCGCCTGCCCCGTTTCAATGAAGAAATTCGGATCGATGCTGACGCCGCCCGACGGATCTGCATTGATCCGCACCATCCAGCCTTCCAGCTTCTCGGGGTAGAATTGATCGTCCCAAGTGCTGTAGAGACCGTTGGTGATGAAAACCCTCCGGCCATCCCGGCTGATTTCGACCATCTGCGGTCCACCGAGGAGCTGGCCATCGTGTTTCGGATGTCCTTTCCTGCGCACGATTCCGCCAATCTCAATCTTACCCGCGAGTTTCGGGTTCATCGGGTCGGTGACATCGTACTGGTGAAGTTCACCTATCCCCCAGCAAGACACATAGAGAAACTTGTCATCGAGAGAGAGGTCTATGTCCGTGACAAGCGGGGGAACGGCTTCGAAGCCTTTGAGCATCGGCGGCAGTCGATCGGCCTTGGCCGGCTGTGCCGGAATCTTGATGGTCTTCCTCGCCTGCCACTGTCCGCCCTTATCGCGGTACCAGGTCCAAACGGAAGCTGAAAGGTCTTCCAGGCTGACGACAACGCCCGCGAAGCCGTGGGTCTTTCGAGGATCATGAGCCGGACGCAGCTCCAATACCATCTGTTCCTTGGCACCCAAATCGATCGTCTGGATGTTCCGGCGCTTGCGAAGATCCCAGAAATGGAGACGATGGCCGTACCTTCCGTTAAGCAGTTCGTCCGGCACCAGCCCGTTTTCGAACTGGAAAGGTTTGGCCCACTCGCTGGTGATCATAGTGTCCTGGGCGATGTGCCACCAGAAGTCGTACGCCAGTTCCTGGCCGTTGCGCTCCAGTTCCCAGGGCCCAATCACATCGAAGTTGAAGTGATCGAGCAGGAAAACGCCGCCCGGACCGTCGTTTCCGTTGGCCGACCCCATCGCGCTGACATAGATCGCATCGGGACCACAGTGGACCGTGTGAGGCCGGCTGTACCCCGATTTCGCCATCAGTTCCTGCGTCTCGATCGTCTTCGAAATTCGAGGAGTCTTCGCGTCCGGTTTCGTGTCAATGACGTAGATGCGCGAGCTTCGGAGCGCGGGCACGATCAGGTAGCGTCGCTCAAGGTGGGGGTGCGGAGCGTACGGGCACAGGGCCGAGCTGCAAGCATTCCAACCAAAGTGGTGCAGTTCGTCTCCGGCGTAGGGCATAGCGAGCCGGTTGATGACTTGACCGCAGGTCGAAGAGTCAGGGTCGAGATCTACGGTGAGCAACGCGTCCGGTTGATCATTGCGACCGTAGTTCAACGCCGACACGTAGGCGAGCCGCTCGGGCGGCGCATTCATCGCCATCTTCGGCGACGGGTAAAAGGTGGGATCGGGTTTCCACATCACTACTTCCTCCTTCAGGCCCGGCTAGGATAGCCGGACTACCTACCCATGGTTCTCGTAAACACAGATCGCCCCCAGTGACGCTGATCGATGCGCAGTAACCGGCTCGTCGCGTTTTTCGCAGGCCAGCGGGGAGGTACCAATGGATCCGGTATTCGAGGGAGACGAACCAGATGACCTGGTCTTAACGTAACACAAAAATTAAGGTGCTTGGGGCACAGCCCGTTCCGTTTGATCCTTCTTCAAGACGAAAAACTGTATTCGGGGCCGTGTCCAGAAACGGCCCCGGTCAGTTGCCCCCGAGACCGAGAAAGGAAAAAGCGATGCGAGGCCTTCGACCTTCTTACAAGGCCATTGCTGACCTGGCAATAAAAATCACGACGAGAAGCGCCGCGCCGACGAGAATTAGCGTGAGAATCAGCCGTGAGGGCATTCTCGACTTGGGTCGGTCATACACCCCCACAGTTCTTTGTTGGGCGTTTGGTTCATGTGCCGCTCCTCCTTTTTCAGGATCGGAACCGGGTGCGGGATAGCTCTTAGCCATCGTTTCCTCCTATAATTAATGGTGAATCGAACTGATTTTCAACGGCACCTGGCCGGAATCGTTCTCCGGCCAGGTAGAACCGCACTTTCTATCTCCGTCGGGACGGTCCCAGTACGCGATTTTCTCCCATCCGGATTGAATCGCTGTCTTGTACCGGTCCCAGGTTCCAGGACGAGTCTTCTCCCAGTCCTTCCGGACGTCACTCTCAATCGCCGACCAGTCTTTGCCCTCGTAACGTCTGTTCCTGGTAAGAGTGTCGACGTACTGAGACGCGGCCGTGTAGACTTCCTTGTCCTCGCCTTTGAGGTTCTCGACGTTGACATCCTGCCGCCGGGCTGTTTCTCGCACCGTCTCGGTTCGCGCGGTTGTTTCCTTACCGACCGTCACTTCCTCCGTGACTCGCGCCCGCTTTGAAACTACCGGCTCCTCGCCGGTTTCCCGTACCTCATGTCCGTCAAAGACGCTTCGGGAGGCTCCGCATTTCCACCGACAGCTGTTTCTTGGTTACCTGTTAAAGGGGGGCGGCGTGCCAGTCGGACGTATCTTTAATCTTCACCCACGCGACGAGTCAGGGGAAGAGAGGCAGCGAGTTTATCTCAGGGAACCAGGGAGGGGCGGGAGAGGTGGAGCAATACGGTAGAAGACTTTAGGACCTGTTGCCCCAAATCGAAACAGAGGTTTTTTTTGCGCAACAGGCTATTAGACCAAGCAGTCCCGTCCCTTCAGCCTCGACCCAAGCGTGGCGGTGTCGGCCTCGATCCTGAGCTCCTCTACATCGGCGCACAAGCTCAGTTGGGGCCGGTCTTCAGAAATCTTTGGTTTCGCCCGAACTTCGAGTTCGGATTTGGCGAGGTCACTAAGATAACTGCCCTGAATCTCGAAGCCATCTATTTCTTGCCGTTTCTCGCCCGAGGTACCGGCGCCACGCGCCCGGACGTTTGGAGCATCTACCTGGGAGGGGGGCCGGCGGCGCAGTTGAGCCGTCGGAGTTTCGAAGAGGGCGACGTGGATATCGATTTGCTGGAGCCTACGGAAGTCCGAGCGTGAGAATTATCGTCGGCTACAGCTTCAGGTAAGCGAGATCTACTGGGACCGACCGGCCGCCGGTGTTGAAAAAGTCAGGTTGAACGTGTCTTGGGCCGGGTCTGGGGCCGTGTCTGAAGTTTTTAGTTTTCAACTCATTGAAAACTAAAAACTTCAGACACGGCCCCAGACAGGCCCCAGCTATGCACGACATTTGTCCTCGTACTTCTTTGTCCTGGGATTACCACCCTAGCTCTGCCCTTTACCCATAAATTGGGGCGGAACCGACATCGTCATAGAGTGCGCGCGGCATGTCTTCAGGTCCGTAGGACCGGCACGTCTATAGAAACCGGACCGC